>NZ_JBSGEL010000055.1:0-53471 GCF_053602875.1 Kitasatospora sp. NPDC004289
TCACCCAGCTCGGTCAGGGCCCCGGCGAGCACCGTGGCGGTGCCGCGCAGGAAGGTGGCGTGCACCTTCCCGGGCAGGTCGAGGCCCTTGAAGGGACAGTGCGGTGCCGACCCGGCCGATCAGGGCCGGGACCAGGACGAGCCCGACCACCAGCAGCGGTGCCAGGGCGGGAGCGGACGGGGACGCGGGGTTCGAGGAGGTGACCATGTGTCAATGAAATCTTGACGAAGATGATCTGTCAAGGATTCCTTGACGGCATCGGTGGAGGTCCGCGCTGATCGGGCGGTACGGGTCCTGCGCGGGGAGGCAAGGACGCGGGCGCCGCCCGACAAGAGCCGGCGGGGCCCGCGCCCTAGCGTGACGGCATGCCGTGCCGCAGCGAGGTTGCGGGCGGATCCGGACCGAGCGAGGAGAACCCCCATGCCGTTCATCACCGTGGGACACGAGAACACCACCGCCGTCGAGCTGTACTACGAGGACCACGGGAGCGGCCGGCCGGTGGTGCTGATCCACGGCTTCCCGCTGGACGGGCACTCGTGGGAGCTGCAGAGCGCGGCGCTGCTGGAGGCCGGCTACCGGGTCATCACGTACGACCGCCGGGGGTTCGGGCAGTCGTCGCAGGTGACGACCGGGTACGACTACGACACCTTCGCCGCCGACCTGAACGTGGTGATGGAGACCCTGGACCTGGACGACGCCGTGCTGGTGGGCTTCTCGATGGGGACGGGTGAGGTCGCGCGCTACGTGGCGCGGTACGGGTCGGCGCGGGTGGGGAAGGTCGCGTTCCTGGCCTCGCTGGAGCCGTGCCTGCTGAAGAGCGAGGACAACCCGGACGGGGTCGCACCGAAGGAGTTCTTCGACGGGATCGTGGCCTCGGTGAAGGCCGACCGGTACGCCTACTACACCGCGTTCTTCAACGACTTCTACAACCTCGACGAGAACCTGGGCACCCGGATCAGCGAGGAGGCCGTCCGCAACAGCTGGAACACCGCGGCCGGCGGCGGCTCGTTCGCGGCCTCGGCCGCGCCGGCCACCTGGTACACCGACTTCCGCGCCGACATCCCGGCCGTCGACGTGCCGGCGCTGATCCTGCACGGCACGGCCGACCGCATCCTCCCGGCCGAGGGCACCGCGCGTCCGTTCCGCAAGGCGCTGCCGTCCGCCGACTACGTCGAGATCGAGGGCGCGCCGCACGGTCTGCTGTGGACCCACGCCGCGGAGGTCAACGAGGCGCTGCTCACCTTCCTGGCGAAGTGAGCCCCACCCCCTGAGGTAGCGGCGCGACGGCCCGCGGCAGGAGGACCCGCTGCCGCGGGCCGTCGCGCGCGCCGGGGGCACGAGAGACGCGCCGAGAGTCCGACCGAACGGAAGCAGGTCGTGCCGGTGCTGCGCAAGGAGTTCGCGCTCGGGCGCCCGGCGGACGTGCCGGAGGCTCCGACGCACGCGGCGAGGGTCGCGGCCGCGGCGGCCGCGCGGGAGGTGGCGGGGGAATGAGGCTGGTCGTCGTCTCGTCCGGGCTGAGCACCCCGTCCTCCTCCTACAGCGGGCTGTTCAAGTCCTTCTTCGACGTGATCGCGCCGGACGCGCTCGCCGGGAAGCCGGTGCTGGTCGCGGCCACGGGCGGGACACCCCGTCACTCCCTGGTCCTGGAGCACGCGTTGCGGCCGCTCTTCGCGTACCTGCGCGCCACGGTCGTGCCGACCGCCGTCTACGCGGCGACCTCCGACTGGGGCGCGGCCGGAGGACGAGATCGCGGCCCTCGAACGGGGCCTCGCGGACCTGCGCTTCGACTGAGGCTCCGTCAGGACGGGTCACCGGTCCGATCGGGCCCGAAAGGAACTTCACCATGCAGCCACCCCTGGACATGACCGTGGACGCCGGACTGATGACGGCGGCCCACGCGTGGTACGACGTCTCGGTCCGCCTTCGCCACTCGATGGACGACGCGCTGGCGGTGCGAATGGACCTCTTCTCCCCCGAGGACACGGCGCCGATGGCCACCTGGGTGTTCGGCCGCGACCTGCTGGCCACCGGGCTCCTCCTGCCGACCGGAGAGGGGGACGTGCGGGTCCGTCCGCACGGCGACCACGCGACGGACGTCGAGCTGGTCTCGGAGGCCACCTGGTGCGTCGTCAGGATCGCGTCCGCCCACGTACGGGACCTGGTGTCCCGGACCCGGTCGGCGGAGGAGCGGTGGCGAGGCACCGCACCGGCGGAACTGGACCGGGCGCTGGCCGGAATCCTCACCCAGGGCATCAGGAACGACTGACCGTGCCCTTCCTCTCGGCCGGCGGCGGGCACGCGGGCGCCGTCCGCCTGTACTACGAGGACCACGGCAGCGGCCGGCCGGTCGTGCTGATCCACGGGTGGCCGCTCAACGGCGCGTCCTGGGAGCTGCAGGAGGCCGCGCTGCTGGCTGCGGGCCACCGGGTGATCACCTACGACCGCCGCGGCTTCGGCGCCTCCGACAAGCCGTCCTCCGGCTACGACTACGACACCCTCGCGGCCGACCTGCACGCCGTGCTGGAGACCCTCGACCTGCGGGAGGCGGTGCTGGTCGGCTTCTCCATGGGCAGCGGCGAGGTCACCCGCTACCTCGGCAGCTACGGGTCGGGGCGGGTGGCCAGGGCCGTGCTGCTCGGTGCGCTGCCGCCGTTCCCCCCGGAGAGCGGCGGCGTCCGTGCCGACCTTCCGCTCTTCGTCGCCGGCCACCTGGCCGAGCTGTACGGCGTCGACCTGCTCGGGGGCGGGCCGGTGAGCGACCGGGTCGTCCAGTACAGCTGGAACGTCGGCGTCTCGGCCGCGGCGGGCAGCGCCACCGCCGGGCACGGCCGGACGGGCCTCGCCGAGTTCGGCGCGGACCTGCCGAGGATCCGCGTCCCCGTCCTGATCGTCCACGGCGGGGCCGACCGCGCGCTGCCGCTGCGCTCGACCGCCGTCCCGCTGGCGGAGGCCATCGCGGGCGCGCGCCTGGTGGTGGTCGAGGGCGCCCCGCACGGGCTGATCTGGACGCACGCGGCCGAGGTCAACCAGGAGTTGCTCGCCTTCGTCGGCGAGTGACCGCACAACTTCCGTTCACCGAAAGCGAGTTCACATGTCGAGCATGCCCGTCGCCGGGATCCGTCCCGGCCCGCCGCCCACCGACGGCTCCGGCCCCCGGGCCGCCGACCTGGTGGTGCGCAACGCCCGGGTCCACACCGGCGACCCGCGGCGTCCGCGGGCGAGTGCGGTCGCGGTCCGGGACGGCCTGATCACCGCGGTCGGCGAGGACGCCGACGTGCTGCCGCAGGTCGGTCCGCGGACCCGGGTGGTCGACGCGCTGGGGCGGCGGGCCGTCCCCGGGCTCAACGACTCGCACCTGCACGTGATCCGGGGCGGCCTCAACTACGTGCTGGAGCTGCGCTGGGACGGCGTCCCGACGCTGCGTCAGGCGCTGGCCATGCTGCGCGCCCAGGCCGAGCGCACTCCGCCGGGGCAGTGGGTGCGGGTGGTGGGCGGCTGGTCCGCCGACCAGTTCGCCGAGCGCCGCCTGCCCACCCTGGCCGAGCTGAACGCCGCCGCCCCCGACACCCCCGTGTTCGTCCTGCACCTCTACCAGTCGGCGCTGCTCAACCGGGCGGCACTGCGGGCCGCGGGCTTCGGGCGGGACAGCGCCGACCCGGCCGGCGGGCAGATCGTGCGCGGGCACGACGGCGAGCCGACCGGCCTGCTGCTGGCCGCCCCGGGCGCGCTGCTGCTCTACTCCACGCTGGCCAAGGCGCCGACCCTGGACGAAGCCGACCGGGCCGCCTCGACCCGGCACTTCCTGCGCGAGCTCAACCGCTTCGGGCTGACCTCGGCGATCGACGCGGCGGGCGGCTTCCAGAGCTTCCCGGAGAACTACGGGACCGTCACCGAGCTGGCGCGCGCCGGGGAGTTGACGCTGCGGATCGCCTACCACCTGTTCCCGCAGACCGCCGGACAGGAGCTGGACGACCTCCGGCGCTGGGTGGAGACCGTGAAGCCCGGCGACGGTGACGAGTGGCTGCGCCTGAACGGGGCCGGTGAGAACCTGACCTGGGCGGCCGCCGACTTCGAGAACTTCTCCGAGCCGCGCCCCGAACTCGGGCCGTACGAGGCCGGGTTCGAGCAGGCGGTGCGGCTGCTGATGGAGCACGGGTGGGGCTTCCGGCTGCACGCGAGCTACGACGAGACCATCCGCCGCGACCTGCGGGTCTTCGAGCGGCTGGCCGCGGAGGGCCTGTTCCCGGGCGGCAACCGGTGGCTGTTCGACCACGCCGAGACGGTCTCCCCCGCCAGTCTGGACCGGATCGCGGCACTCGGCGGCGCGGTCTCGGTGCAGAACCGGATGTCCTTCCAGGGCGAGGCGTTCGCCCGGCGCTACGGCGCGGCGGCCGCCGCCGAGGCCCCGCCGCTGCGGGCGATGCTGGACCGGGGACTGACGGTGGCCGCCGGCACCGACGCCACCCGGGTCTCCTCCTACAACCCGTGGGTGTCCCTGCACTGGCTGGTCTCCGGACGGTCCGTCGGCGGAAGCGCCCTCCGCCCGGCCGCCAACCGGCTGAGCCGCGAGGAGGCACTGGATCTGTACACCCTCGGCGGGGCCCGGCTGACCGGCGAGGAGGAGGTCAAGGGCCGTCTGCGGGTGGGCAGTTACGCCGACCTCGCGGTGCTCAGCGCGGACTATTTCACCGTCCCGGAGGCGGACATCCCGCACATCGAGTCGGTGCTGACCGTGGTGGGCGGCCGCATCGTGCACGGCACCCGGGAGCACGAGGGGCTCGCACCCGAGCCGCCCGCGGTGACGCCGGCCTGGAGTCCGGTGGCCCGCTTCGGCGGCCACCAGGGCACTCCGGCACCGAGCCTGTCCGGCGTCCGGCAGGCCGAACGGCTCACCGAGGCGGCGGCCGACTCCGGCGAACAGCTCGCCTGGCGCGCGGCCCGCGGCCACCGAATCCCGGGCCAGGGCGACGGCCACCCTCTCGACGACCCCTGCTTCTTCTGAGCCACCGCTCACAGCTCCCCGCTCCGCTCCGCGGCGCGGGGAGCTTCGTCGTTCCCGCGCATCCAGGATCCGCCAACTCTCCGGTCACATGACAGGAGCGGCGTGAGAGCGCTTTCAGCGAGGCTGGAGCAGAGCAGCAGTACCGGCACAGCACGAGGAAGGAACGCCTGTGCCCACCACGCATTCCACCGAACCACTCTCACCCGCCGAACGCGCGGAGTTCTGGCACGACGCGGTCGCGCGGACCTTCGTCCCCCTGGAGGTCAGACTCCTCGAACCGGTGCCGAGCGCCGGCCTGCTCAGCACCGACCGGCTGGGCGCCGTCCAGATCACCCGGGCGACCGCCGGACCGCAGGTCGCCAGCCGCACCCGGCGCACCATCGCGGCGGGCGGCGAGGGCTGGATCACCGTGACCGTGCACCACCGGGGTCGCGGAATCCTGTGCCAGGACGGGAAGGAGGCCCGGATCGGCCCGGGCGAGTTCACCGTGTGGGACTCCAGCCGCCCGTTCACCAAGGAGTACCCGGACCCGTTCGACTTCACGGCCTACCACCTGCCGCGCACCGCCCTGCACGTCCACGACGACGACCTGCGGAGCGTCGTCGCCACCCCGTTCACCGCCGGGTCCGGCTCGGCCGGCCTGGTCACCTCGTACCTGCGGAGGCTGGCGCGCGACGCCGACAGCCTCGACCCGTACGCGGGCGGCCGGCTCGCGGACACCGCCGTCGACCTGCTCGCCCTGCTCGTGCAGGAGCGCGCGGGGAGCCTGCGGCCGGCGGCACCGGAGGCCGCCGGGGCACTGGTCGCGCGGATCAAGGACTACGCGGTCCGGCACCTCGGCGATCCGGACCTCTCCCCCGAACGGATAGCGGCCGCCCACCACGTGTCGGTGCGTTACCTGCACAAGCTGTTCCAGGGCGAGGAGACCACCGTGGCCCGCTGGATCCAGCGCCGCCGGCTGGAGATGTGCGCGCGGGAGCTCGCCCGGCGCCCCGGGGCCGCGACGGTCTCCTCGGTGGCGCAGCGGTGGGGCTTCGTCAGCCCCGCGCACTTCAGCCGGGTCTTCCGCACCGCCTACGGCATGCCGCCGCGCGAGTGGCGCGGCGGCCGGGAGGGGTTGGCGGAGGCGGCCTGAGCCGGCCGTGGGGGCGGGCCGAGCCGGCCGTGGGGGCGGCGGCGGGGCCCAGTGACCGACCGCGGTTTCTGACGGTCAGTCAGAAGTCACTGGCCCCCTCGTACGCTCCGAGGCGTAACGGAGAGCGGGAGGTGACCGTGCGGTCAGCCAACGAGGAGCGGGAGCGGGACACCGTCCTGGAGATGCTGGAGTCGGTCCGGACGGCGGGGGCCGCCCTGGCCGTCACGGGGGACCGGGGTTGCGGGGTCAGCACCGTGCTGCGGGAGGCGGTGGCCTCGGCCAGGCGCCGCGGCTTCCTGGTGATCGAGGCGGCCGTGCCGCCCGCCGGGGCCGGCGTGCCCGGCGCGGCCGTGCGGGCGCTGCGGGACCGGCTGTTCCGGGCCTCGGGTCCGGCCTTCTCCTCCCCCGCCTTCGGCACGGCGGGTGCGCCGCCCGTCTCGGCCGCCGAACTCTTCCGGCTGATCGACGCCTGCCGCAGGCCGCTCCTGATCTGCCTCGACGACGCGCGGTTCCTGGACGGACCGTCCCTGCGCTGCCTGGCCGACCTGGCGCGCGAGCTCCCCTCCGCGGCGGCCGTGCTGCTGCTCGGCGGGCCCGCCCCGGAGGGGATGGCCGAGCTGGTGCTGCACCCGCTCGACGAGGCCCGGGCGGACGAACTGGTCCGGGCGGCGGGGGTCGAGGACGAGGGCCTGCGGCGGCGGATCCTGCGGGACGCCGACGGGAACCCGCTCGCCCTGCGGGAGCTGCCGTCGGCCTGGCGGACGGCGGCGGAGGCCCCGGCGGAGGAACTGCTGCGGCCGTTCCCCCCGCTGACGGACCGTCTGAGCCGTTCGGTCGCGCCCGGCCTGGCCGAGCTGCCGGAGGACGCCGCCGGCGTCGTCCTGCTGGCGGCCCTCCAGCGCACCGACGGGCTCGCCGACGTCCTCACCGCCGCCCGGGTGCTGACCGGGCGCGAGGTCGGACTCGACACCCTCGGCCCGGCGGCCGGGCACGGGCTCCTGCGGGTCGCCGACGGACGGGTCCGCTTCCGGTCGGACCTCGCGCGCGCCGCCGTCCGGCAGCACGCGAGCGCTCCCGCGCTGCTCGCCGCCCACGCCGCGCTCGCCCGGACCGCCGCCGATCCGTACCTGACGGCCTGGTACGCCGCCCAGGGCGCTGTCCATCCGGACGAGGCGGTGGCCCGGCCCCTGGAGGCCTCGGCCGCCGAGGCCCTGCGCCGCCACGAGCCGGTCGAGGCGCTGCGTCGGCTGGAGCTCGCCGCCCGTCTCTCCCCCGCGCCGGCGGACCGGGCCCGTCGGCTGGTCCGGGCCGCCCGGACCGCCTTCGAGCTCGACCGGTCCGAGCTGGCCGAACGGCTGCTCGTCCGGGCCGAACGGCTCGGCCCGGACCTGGAGCAGCAGATCCTCGCCGACAACCTGCGCACCCGGTTCACCGGACGGCCCGAACGCGGCGCCCGAAGCCTCGCCGAGCGCGCCGAACTGGCGTCCCGACTGGCCCGGGCGGGCCGCCGCGAGGCCGCGCTGGACGTCCTGGCCGGCGCCACCGAGGCAGCGGCCTGGGCCGACCGGGACCCCCGGGCCCAGGAAGCGGTCACCACCTGCCTCCTCGCCCTGGCCGGCTCCGAACACGACGCGCGCCACCTGCTCGCCCAGGCAGCCGTCGCCCCCGGCGAGGCCCGCGCCCGGATCGCCGAAGCACTGTCCGCCGGCCCGGCCACCCCCACCGACACCCAAGACCTCCGGCCACTCGGCACCGCCACCCCGACCACCGACCCCGAGACCCTCCGGCTGCCCGGCACTGCCGCCCTGACGGTGAGTGAGCCCGGCTCGACCGGCGACCTGTCGACCCCCTCGGCTCAGCCGCGGCGGGCCGACAGCCGCACCGGCCCGCTCGCCCGAGCAACCGTCGCCGCCGGCGAGGCCCGCACCCGGATCGCCGAAACACTGCCCACCGGCCCGGCCACCCCCACCGACACCCAAGACCTCCGGCCACTCGACACCACCACCCCGACCACCGACCCCGAGACCCTGCGGCTGCTCGGCACCGCCGCTCTGACGGTGGGTGAACCCGGCTGGGCCGGGGACCTGTTGGCCCGCTCGGCCCGGCTGCTGCGGGCCGACGGCCGCACCGGCCTGCTCGCGCAGGTCCAGGCCCAGCACGCGCAGGCCGCCGTGGTGGTCGGGGACTGGGACATCGCCCACGCCGTGAACGAGGAGGCGTTCGCCCTCGCCGAGGCCGGGGGCCAGCAGCTGTGGTCGATCCGGGCCCGGGCCACCCGTGCGGTGCTGCTCGCCTTCCGCGGGGACCTCGCCGGTTCGGCCGCCGACATCGCGGCCGTCGAGCGGGTCGCCGCCGGCCGCAGCGTCGGCGCGGTGCTGGCGACCCTGCGGCTGGCCCGCAGTATCGCCCTGTTCGACTCGGACGACCCGGCCGGCGCCTACCAGACCCTGCGCCCCGTCTTCGAGCCCGGCTCGCCCTCCCACCACCTCGCCTCGCAGCGCCGCACCCTCTGCTACCTGGCCGAGGCCGCCGTCCGCTCCGGCGACGGCGAGGACGCACGCGAGCTGATCGCCGGGTACGGCGACGGGCACGGGCTGCCGCTGTCCACCGCCGTCAACCTGGCGCAGGCCAGGGCCCTCCTGGCCGAAGGCCCGGACGCCGAGGAACTGTTCGAGCGCGCCCTGCGGATCACGCCCCGTCAGTGGCCGTGGCCGCGCGCCCGGGTGGAGCTCGCCTACGGCATGTGGCTGCGCCGGGACCGACGTCCGCGCCTGGCCCGGCCGCTGCTGCGGGAGGCCTGCCACACCTTCGAGGTGCTGGGGGCCGCCGCCTGGCGGGAGATCGCCGGCCGTGAACTGCGCGCGACCGGTGTCGACCGGGGGCAGCAGGGCGGTGTCCTCACCGAGCGGCTGTCCGCACAGGAACTGACGATCGCCCAGCTGGCCGCCTCGGGCATGACCAACCGGGAGATCGGGGACCGGCTGCTGCTCTCCCCGCGCACCGTCGGCTGGCACCTGCACCGGGTCTTCCCCAAGCTGAACGTCACCTCCCGGACGCACCTCGCCGCACTGCTCGCCACCGCCGCCTGACCCACCGCCCGACCCGCCGCCGAACCTGTCGCCCGCGTTCATGAGGGTGCGTCAGACCCGGGCGGAGGCGTGTCCGTCGTCACCTTTTGGGTGACTTTGGTCCCGGCCCTACCCGCGGGTTAGTTTGATGCCATGAACGGGCAGGGGCGGACGGCAGTGCGGTTCCGGGTCTTCGGGGGTCTGCAGGTCCAGCGCGACGGCACTCCCCTGGAGATCGGTCCGCCGCACCGTCACACCGTGCTCGCGGCCCTGCTGGTGGCCCGCACCTGCGGGCTCGGCACCTCCGAGCTGGTCGATCTCGTCTGGGGCGAGCACCCGCCGTCCACGGCGGTGAACCAACTGCACCGCCACGTCGGCCAGTTGCGCCGCCTGCTGGAGCCCGGGCTGCCGGCCCGCGCGGCCGGGTCGTGGCTGCTCCCCGCCCCGTCCGGGTACCGGCTCGACACCTCGGGCGCCGGGGACGACCTCACGCTCCTCGACGAACTGCCGGCCCGGGCACGGGGCGAGGGCCCCGAGGCGAGCGAGGGCCGGCGTGAGCTGGCGGAGCTGGTGCGGCGGCCGCTGCTAGCCGGCCTGGACCGGAACGCCCTGGCCCGGCCGCACTTCGCGGCGGCCGAGCGGGCCCGGGTCGCCGCCGCCACCGAGGTGATGACCGCCGCCACCGACGCCGGGGACGCCGCCACCGTGCTGGCCGCGGTGATCGACGTCGCGCGGAGCGCGCCGTTCGACGAACCCCTGCACGCCGCGGTGATCCACGGGCTGACGTCCGTCGGCCGCCGGGCCGAGGCGCTGGCCCTGTTCGAGGAGGTGCGCCGACGGCTGGCCGAGGAGCTGGGCGTCGGTCCGTCCGCCGTCCTGGGAGCAGCCCACCAGGAGGCACTGCGCGAACCGGAGGCCCCCGCCCGCGTCGAGGCCACCGCGCCGACGGCCACCCCGCCGACGGCCACCGTCGGGCCGGACACCCTCCCGCTGCCCGTGCCGGGTTTCACCGAACGCCCGGAGCTCGCCGAGGCGTTGACCCGGACGCTGGCCCGGGTGGCTGGACCGTCCGCCGCCGTGGTGATCACCGCGGTGGCCGGCATGGGAGGCGTCGGCAAGACCGCGCTGGCCGTGCACTGGGCCCGCCAGGTCGCCGACCGGTTCCCCGACGGGCGCCTCTACCTCAACCTGCGCGGCTTCGACCCGGGCAGCCCTCCGCTGGACCCGGCCGAGGCGCTGGCCGTGCTGCTGGTCGCGCTCGGCGAGACCGCCGTGGAGGGCAGGAACGAGGACCTCACGATGCGGGCCGCGCGCTTCCGCGCCGCGGTCGCCGGACGGCGCCTGCTGCTGCTCCTCGACAACGCCCGCGACGCCGAGCAGGTGCGGTGGCTGCTCCCCGGCACCCCGGGCTGCCTGGTGCTGGTGACCAGCCGCAACCGGATGAGCTCGCTCGTCGTCCACGACGGCGCCCTGGCCGTACCGGTGGACCGGCTCACCACGGCGCAGGCCCGTGCACTGCTGGCCGCCCGGCTCGGCCCGGAGCGGCTCGCGGCCGAGCCCGCCGCGGTCGAGGCCGTCCTGGCGGCCTGCGGCGGACTGCCGCTGGCGGTCTCCATAGCCGCGGCCCGGGTGGTGCTCAGCCCCGGCCTGACGCTGGCCGGCGTGGCGGCCGAACTCGCCCCGGTCGCCGACCGGTTGACCGCACTCGGCCTCGACGACCCCGACACCGACCTGCGGGCCGTGTTCGCCTGGTCGTACCGGGCGCTGACCCCGGACGCCGCCCGGCTCTTCCGCCTGCTCTCCCTGCACCCCGGCGCCGAGGTCTCGCTCGCCTCGGCGGCCAGCGCCGCGGCCCTGCCGCCCGACCGCACCCGCGCGCTGGCCAGGGAGCTGTGCGAGGCGAACATGCTCACCGAGCACTCCCGCGACCGCTACGCGCTCCACGACCTGCTGCGCGCCTACGCCGCCGGCCTGGTGGCCGAGACCGGGGACGACCGGACGGCCGCCCTCGGGCGGCTGCTCGACCACTACGCGCACTCCGCCGCCGCCGCGAACGACGCGGTCTCCACCCGCCGGGAGGAGGTCGACCTGGAGCCGACCGCGCCGGGCACCGTGGTGCTCGCCTTCGACGACCGGGCGGCCGGCACCGCCTGGTACGGGGCCGAGTTCCGCAGCATCCTGGCCCTGCTCCGCTCCGTACCCGGCGAGGAGCATCCGCGCCGGATCTGGAGCCTCGCCTTCACCAGCCAGCTCCACACCTCCCAACAGGGCTGGGCGCAGGACGAGATCGAGATCCTCCGCACCGCCCTCGGCGCACCGGCCGCGGCCGGCCCGCCCGACGAGGTGGTCCGGGCCCGGCTCTCGCTGGCCCGCTCCTACGCGCTGAGCGGCCACCACGCCGAGGCCGACGCCCAACTGCGGCTGCTGACCGACCGGTTGGCGACCCTTCCGGTCACCATGCAGGCGGCCGTCGAGCGCAGCACCGGCTGGGTGCGCGGGCGCCAGGGGCGGCACCGCGAGGCGCTGCTCCACTCCCGGCGGGCGCTGGCCCTGTTCCGGGCCCTCGGCGACGACGGGGCGACCCGCAACAAGATCGCCAGGGAGCTCAACGCCGTCGGCTGGTACCACACGCTGCTGGGCGAGCACGAGGAGGCGATCCTCCACTGCGAGCAGGCCCTGCCGGTCTTCCGGGCCAACGGCAACCGCCGCAGTGAGGCGGCCACCTGGGACAGCATCGGCTACGCCCACCACCACCTGGGCCGCCACCGGCAGGCCGTGGAGTGCTACCGGCGGGCCCTCGACGGCTACGCCGACGCGGCGGACGAGTACAACCAGGCGGAGGTCCTCGACCACCTGGCCGGCACCTGGCTGGCGCTCGGCGACCGCGACCGGGCGCGCGCCGACTGGCACCGCGCGGCCGATCTGCTCACCGCGCTCGGGCACGCGGACGCCGCCGACCTGCGCGCCAAGGCGGCGGCGGTCCCGGACTGACCGTCCGTCACCTTCCGCCGCCCGTAGGGCCTGCGATCCGCACTCCTCAGAGCGTCCGGCGCACACCCGCCTGGCGCTCCAGGTTGCGCAGCTGCACCGCGAGGTCGCCCTCGACCGCCGTGCGGGCGGGACCGCTGCGGCCCAGGGGCAGGACCTCCTCGCCGCGCATGTCCTCCAGCATCAGGGCGAAGGCCGCGTAGGTCGACACCAGCGCCACCACCAGGCCGAGGACCCCGGACACCCGGGTCAGCCACTCCGCATCGGTGAGACCCGCCACGCCGGTGGCGGCCCACCGCGGCAGGGAGGCCACCAGCACCAGCCGCAGCGCGAGCTTGGGTCCCGTCACCGCGACCATCAGCGCCCCGAAGCACAGGAACGCCAGGTTGAAGACGCCGAGCACGCGCGGACCGTCGGCCGCGCCGCTGAACAGGACCAGCGCGTACGCCAGCCAGCTGCCCGCGAAGACCCCCATCAGGGTCGCCGCGATCACGTCCCGGGCGCTGAACGCCAGGATGCTGACCAGGAGTTGCAGCGCGAAGGCCGGCAGCACGCAGAGGGCGACCGCCCGGCGGGCCTCGCTCTCGAAGATCCCGAGCTGGAGGCAGGCCGTCATCGCGGAGGCGATGGCGACGGTGAAGAAGCCCAGCGGCATGGGCGAGGCCATCGGGCGCAGGGTGATCCGGGTCATCGAGCGGAGGTCCGGTTCGTGGCGCCGCAGAGCTGCGGCCCCGGCGGATCCGGCGGCCTCGGCGGCCATCAGACCCGCACCAACGGGGTGTCCACCAGGTGCTCGGCCAGGAACCAGACCTGTGCCTCACCGGTGCGGATGACCTCCGAGACCAGCAGGTCGGCGGTGCCCTCGTCGCCCTCCGCAGCGGTCCGGGCGGCGGCGTCCCGGGCGTCGACCAGGATCCGCTCGTGCGCGTCGAGCAGCCGCGACAGCATGGCGGGGACGGGCTCCACGCCGTTCGGCGGCCGCGGAACGGCCGTCAGTTCCGCCACGTGGCGCGGGTCTCCGACCGCGACGCCCCCGAGGCTCTGGACGCGTTCGGCCAGCGAGTCGACGACGGCCAACTGCGCCTCGGCGTGCCGGTCGAGCATCAGGTGGAGCGCGTAGAAGGTCGCTCCGCGCATGAGCCAGTGGTGCTTCTTGTAGAGGGAGTGGAGCACCTGCGTGTCGGCCAGCACGCGGTTCAGCCGCTGGCAGGAGTACGCGCGGGTGTCGTGCCCGAGGCCGATCGGCAGCTGCTTCAGCGTGCCGAACGCCTGGGTCTCGGCGCCCTTCTGACGGAGCAGCGGCTGGCCGCCGCCGGGCGCGGGCGGGGTGGTGGGTGTGGTGTCCAAGCGAGTGTTCCCGTCGGTGAGGGCGGTAGGGGGCCGGTAGGGCGGTAGGGGACGGTGAGGGGCCGGGGCCGCCGCGGGGTCCTGTCCGCGGCGGCCCCGGACGGGGGCCGGGCGAGCGGCTCCCGCTCAGCGGCCGCCGGGGGCTGCGCCGGGCGGCACCGCCGGGGCGGGCCGGGCGTGCAGGACGAGGCGGGTGAGCAGGCCGCTGCCGAGCCCGGCCGCGAGGGCGACGGCGGCCCACCAGGCCGGGTAGGGCGCGAGGCCGAGGGCCGCGTCGAGGGACCAGGCGCCGGGGCCGGTGGCGGCGAGGGCGGCGGCGGTCCCGATCAGGACGAGCGGGTACTCGTACCCGTCGTTCTGCACCCAGAGGCCGTTGGGCCACTTCACGGTCAGGGCGACGGTCATGACGCCGACGGCCCCGGTCGCGGCGAGCGGCGTGAGCAGACCGGCGGCGAGCAGCAGACCGGAGCCGATCTGCCCACCGCCGGCCGCCAGGGCGGTGAGGACGCCGCCGCGGAAGCCGTCGGCGCGGAACTCCGCCGCGCCGCCGTCCAGGCCCTTGCCCCCGAGGTGCGGGCTGACCTTCTGCACGCCGTGGCCGGCGATCAGCAGCCCCGTCAGCAGACGGAGGATCAGAATGCCGGTGTCCACGGGCGTCAGCCCGCGGCGTGCGCGCCGAGCAGGCTCTGCGCGTACACGACGCCGAGGCCGTAGGCGCCGGCGTGGGCCTTGACGATCTCCATGACGGCGCCGTAGGTCTCCTGACGGGCCCAGTCGCGCTGGAGCTCCAGCAGCACCTGGACCCAGGTCACCGGCACCGCGCCGGCGGCCACCATCCGCTGGATCGCGTGCTCGTGGGCGGCGGGGCTGACGCCGCCGGAGGCGTCGGAGACGACGTACACCTCGTAGCCCTGGCCGAGTGCGGAGAGGGCGGGCAGCACCAGGCAGACCTCGGTCCACAGGCCCGACAGGACGATCTTCCGCCGGCCGGTGGCCTTGACCGCCGCCACGAGCGCCTCGTCCTCCCAGGCGTTCATGGTCGTCCGGTCGATGGGCTGCTGGTCCGGGAAGACCTCGGCGAGCTGCGGCAGCAGCGGGCCGGAGAAGGACTCGGCGGCGACGGTGGTGAGCACGGCCGGCACGCCGAAGGCCCGGGCCGCCTTGGCGAGGCCCGTCGTGGCGTTGACGATCGCGGCGCGGTCGCCGCTGCCGGTGCCGAAGAACATCTGCGGCTGGTGGTCGACGAAGAGCATGACGGCGTTGTCGGGGGTCAGCAGGTCCGCGCTCGGGGCGGCCGTCACCTGGGCAGGGTCGAACATGGGTGTCCTCTCGGAACGGTCGGGGTGGCGCCCGGCCGTCTCCGCGGCCGGGCAGGTCCCGAAGCTACGACCGGTCCTGCCACCCGGTTTCTCCGTTCACGCCCAGGACCTTGCACGACAGTGCACGGAGTGCGGCGGGGGCGGCGCGAGGGCCGTACCGGGGCGGCCGACGGAGCCCTCAGGTCGCGAGGGCCGTCAGGACCGCGCGGAGCTGTCCGAGCGGTTCGGGGCCGCAGAACCGCAGCACCACCGTCCCGGCGCCCGCGTCGCCGAGGGTGCGCAGGGCCGTGGCCGCCTCCGTCGCCGTGCCGCCGGCCGCGAAGGTCGCCGACTCCTCGCGCCCCAGCCACTGCGCATGGCCGGCGACGGCCTCGCGCAGGGCGGGTGCCGCCGCCTCTCCCACGCCGACGAAGGTGAACACGGTCACCGTGTGGTCGGCGGTGGCCCCGCCGCGTTCGGCGGCGGCCCGGACCGCTCGCAGGTCGTCCGGGCCGTGGCCCTCGGCCACCAGGGTTCCCTGGGCGGCCCGGCCCGCCAGTTCCAGGGACTTGGGCGAGACCACGCCCGCGATCACCGGTGGGACCGCGTCGGCGGCCGGGGGGTGGACCAACTCCAGACCGTCGAGCCGGAGTTCACGGCCCTCCACGGTGACGCGTTCGCCGCGCAGCAGGCCGCGCACCGCGGTCAGCGTCTCCTCCAGCAGCGCCAGTGGCGAGCGCGGGGCCACCCCGGCCTGCCGCATCCACTCCCGTACGCCGTGACCGATCCCGGCGACGAACCGGCCGGGGAAGACCCTGGCCAGGGTGGCCGCCTCCATCGCCAGGAGCGCGGGGCTGCGCAGGGGGGCCGGGGCGATCCCGAGGCCGACCCGAAGCCGTCGGGTCGCACCGAGGGCCACCGCGGCGGCCGAGATTCCGCCGTTCCACCCCAGGTCCTCGACGCCCCACAGATCGTCCACCCCCAGTGCCTCCACCTCCCGGGCGAAGGAGGGAAGTTCGGCCGGATCCCAGGAGCGGTCGTACACCACGCCGATGCGAAAGGCTGTCATGCGGGGCCAAGCTACCGCAGGCTCCGCCGACCGCCCGGTAGCTCCGAAAGTCCGCGCAGGGCCTTGACACTGCCATTCGATCCTCCGAGACTCTGGGGCGACCACTTGTTTGCGCCAACATGCCGGGACGGGCGGACGGGCGCTGACGGGCGGTCAGCCGTGGCCGTCCGTCCGGAGCTTCCGGGCGGGCGGCCCGGGCCGCCGGAAGACCGACCCCGCCCCCCGCTCACCCTGGGGTCACCCTTCCGTGGTTGCCGATGCCGCGACAATTCTTCCATGAGCCAGGATAGTTGACGCCTTCGCTGCCGTGCTGCCCCAACGGTTCCGCATCCTCCCCCACCCACGATGCACGCGCAGAGTGCGCCCCGCCCCGGCCGGCCCGCCGCGGTGAGGTGGCAGAAGACCACTCCCGGAAGCCGCTCACAGCACGCCCCTCACGTGTTTGCGCAGCCAGCTCGGAGTGCGTCGCATCGCAGAACGCGAAGGTCTGACGAGATGCCACGTTTGAGATCGTTGCTGTGCACCGCCCTACTGGCGGTGGCCCTTCCCCTGCTGGGCGGCTTCGGCGCCGCCCGGGCCGCGACCGTGACCATCACCAACGCGACGCAGTTCGCCGACACCACCGGCAATCCGGTGCACGCCCACGGCGGCGGAGTGGTGAAGGTCGGTCAGTTCTACTACTGGTTCGGAGAGGACCGGAACGCCGACAACACCTTCCGCTACGTCTCGGCCTACCGCTCCACCGACCTCAAGACCTGGGAGTTCCGCAACCACGTCCTCACCCAGGCCACCGACCCCGAACTCGCCTCCGCCAACATCGAACGCCCCAAGGTGATGTACAACGCCGCCACCGGCACGTTCGTGATGTGGATGCACAAGGAGAACAGCCAGGACTACGGCGAGGCCCGCGCCGCCGTCGCCGTCTCCGACACCATCGACGGCGACTACACCTGGCACGGCAGCTTCCGCCCCCTCGGCGAGATGTCCCGCGACATCACCACCTTCGTCGACGACGACGGCACCGGCTACATGATCTCCGCCGCCAACGAGAACGCCGACCTCCACGTCTACCGCCTCACCCCCGACTACACCGCCGTCGACGCCCAGGTCCAGAAGCTCTGGGCAGGCCAGTCCCGTGAGGCGCCGGCGATGTTCAAGCGCAACGGCGTGTACTTCCTGGTCACCTCCTGGGCGACCGGCTGGTCCCCCAACCAGCAGAAGTACGGCACCGCGACCAGCATCACCGGCGCCTGGAGCGGCCTGAGCGACCTCGGCGACGGCGTCACCTACGGCAGCCAGACCGCGTACGTCCTCCCCGTCCAGGGCACCAACGGCACCGGCTACCTCTACCTGGGCGACCGCTGGGGCAACTCCATGGGCGGCACGGTCAACGACTCCCAGTACGTCTGGGCGCCGCTGCGCTTCCCCACCGACACCACCCTGGCCATGGACTACTCGCCCCAGCTCACCGTCGACACCGCCACCGGCACGGTGGCCGGGATGAACGTCACCTGGGAGGGCCTGACCGGTCGTCAGAGCGGCAAGTGCGCCGACGTCGGCGACTACTCCTTCGCCCCGTCCGCGCAGCTCATCCAGTGGAACTGCGGCAACGGCGCCAACCAGGACTTCTGGCTGAAGAACCTCGGCACCGGCTACGTCCAGATCATGGCCCGGCACAGCGGCAGGTGCCTGGACGTGGCCGGCGGATCCACCGCCAACGGCGCGCTCGTCGTGCAGAACACCTGCTCCGGCCAGACCTCCCAGCAGTGGCAGGTGCAGAAGGTCAGCGGCTCCACCGGCTGGGTCCGCCTGATCGCCCGGCACAGCGGCCGGTGCCTGGACGTCACCAACCAGTCCACCGCCAACGGCACCGCGCTGGAGCAGTGGACCTGCGGCACCGGCACCAACCAGCAGTGGCAGCGCACCGCCGCCTGACGCCCCCTCCCCCGACGCCCCTCCGGCCCCGCCCGGCGGAGGGGCGTCCCCCTGCCTGCCCGACCTCCAGGGAGCTCCCGTGACTCTCCGTCAACCCCCCTCCGCCCACCGGGCCGTCCGCACCGCCCGGGCCCGCACCGCCCCGGGCCGCACGACCCTCGGCGCCGCCCTCGCCACGGCCGCCGCCCTGCTGGCCGGCCCGCTCACCGCGCCGCCCGCCGCCGCTGCCGGGGAGGCGGCCGCCCGGGTCACCGTCCGGCTGGACCCGTCGTACCAGCAGGCCCCGTTCCAGGGCTGGGGCACCTCGCTCGCCTGGTTCGCCGAGGTCACCGGCGGCTGGCCCGAGGCCAAGCGCACCGAACTGGCCGACGCCCTCTACGGCGCCGACGGCCTCGGCTTCACCGTCGCCCGGTACAACATCGGCGGCGGGGACAGCCCCGAGACCCAGCCCTACCTGCGCCCGGGCGCCGCCGTGCCCGGCCACTGGAAGCGCCCCGCCGCCTACGGCCCGCCGTCCGGCGGCACCGCGGGCTGGACGGAGCCGGCGGACTGGTGGAACCCGAACGACCCGGCGCACTGGAACGACGCCGCGGATCCGAACCAGAACTGGTGGCTCCAGGCCGCCAAGGCCCGGGGTGCGGACACCTTCGAGGCCTTCTCCAACTCCGCGCCGTACTTCATGACCCGCAGCGGCGTGGTCTCCGGCGCGTACAACAGCTGGGAGGACAACCTCCGGGCCGACCAGTACGACCGCTTCGCCGCCTACCTGGCCGGCGCGGTCCAGCGGGTGCAGGCGAGCACCGGCGTCACCTTCGGCGCGCTGTCGCCGATGAACGAGCCCGGGACGAACTACTGGGGCGCGTACGGGCGGCAGGAGGGCTCGCACTGGAGCCAGGAGTCCCAGGCGCACATGATCTCCAGCCTGCGCACCGCCCTGAACGGCGCCGGCCTGAGCACCCCGGTGTCGGCGATGGACGAGACCGACCCGAACCTGTTCCGGGAGGACTGGAACTCCTACGCCCCCGCGGTCCGCGCGACCGTCGGCAAGCTCAACACCCACACCTACAGCACCGGTGGCCGCTCCGGCGTCCGCGACATCGCCAAGGGCTCCGGGAAGCCGCTCTGGATGTCCGAGGTGGACCTGGGCGGCAGCGGGCCGCAGAGCTTCACAGACATGGCGCCGGGCCTCGACCTGGCCCGGCGGATCAACGGCGACCTGCGCGAACTGGAGCCCAGCTCCTGGGTGTTGTGGCAGGCGGTCGAGGACTACGCCAACATGGCGCCCGGCCGGGAGAACTCCAACTGGGGCCTGATCCAGGTCGACCTGGGCGCCGCCGACCCGGCCGCCGAGCCGGTCCGCAGGAACAAGAAGTACTGGGCGATGGCCAACTACAGCCGCTTCGTCCGCCCCGGCGCACGGGTGATCAACACCGACTCCGCCGACACCCTGGCCGCCCTGCGGCCCGGCGGGGCCGGCGCGGTCGCGGTCCACACCAACACCACCGGTGCCCCGCAGACCGTCACCCTCGACCTCGGCGGCTTCCAGACCGTCGACGGCTCCGTCCCCGTCCAGCGGTACACCACCGACGCGACCAAGGAGGTGCAGCGCGAGGCGGACCTGACCACCACCGCCGCCAAGACCCTCACCGTCACGGTCGGCCCGGCCTCGGTGACCACCTTCGTCATCCCCGGCGCCACCGGCGTCGATCCCTCGGCGGCCACCGCACCCACCGGCACCGTGCGCCAACTGATCGGCGAGCAGAGCGGGTTGGCCCTCTCGGCGGGCACCACCAGCCAGGCCGCGCCGGTCCAGCGGACACCCGACAGCACGGACGCCGCGCAGCGCTGGACCTTCACCAAGGCGGCCGGCGGCTGGAACAGCACCGCGAGCTACCGGATCACCAACGCCAAGAACGGCAAGGCGCTGACCGTCTCCACCGCCGGCGCCCTGGGCTTCGCCTCGGCCGGCGGTTCCGACCGGCAGCTCTGGCTGCTCTCCGACACCGGCGACGGCCGCCGCACTGTGGTCAACGGCGCCACCGGCCTGCTGCTCGACGTCTCCGGCGCGGCCACCCACGACGGCGCCCCGGTCGGGGTCTACCAGCCGACCACCGGCGCCAACCAGCTCTGGCAGCTGCGCGGCGCCGCCCCCGACGCCTGGAAGACCCTGCGGCTGCGGCAGAGCGCCAAGTGCGTGGCCGTGCAGGGCGGTTCGACGGTGCCCGGTGCGGTGGTGGTGCAGCAGACCTGCGGCTCGGCGACCAGCCAGCAGTGGTCCCTGCGCCCGAGCAGCCCCGGCTACGTCACGGTGGCCGGGCGGAACGCCGGGCAGTGCCTGGACGTGGCCGGCGAGGCCCTGGTGGACGACGCCCCGGTGGTCCAGTACACCTGCTCCGGAGCCCGGAACCAGGAGTGGTCGGTGCGGACGACCGCCACCGGCTACGTCACCCTGATGGCCCGTCACAGCGGCAAGTGCCTGGACGTGGCGGGGAGTTCACCCGCCGACGGGGCCCAGCTGGTGCAGCGGCCCTGCACCGGTGGGACCGGTCAGCAGATCCAGCTCGGCTGACCCGTCCCGACCGCGGGAACGAGAACGGCGCACCTCCGGCGGGAGGTGCGCCGTTCGTCATGCCATCAGGCCGGCGGGCCGGCGGGCGGACGGGCGGAGCTCGACCGGACGACCAGCTCGGGGGTCACCGAGATCAGCCGGGTCTCGGGGCGCTCACCGGCCGGGGCGTCGATCTGGTCGAGGAGCAGACGCACGCACTGGCGGCCGACCTCCTCGAAGTCCTGCCGGACGGTGCTCAACGGCGGTGCGAAGAAGGCGGATTCGGGCCCGTCGTCGAAGCCGACCACACTGACGTCCTCCGGCACCCGGCGGCCGGCCTCGCGCAGGGCGAGCATCAGGCCGAGCGCCATGTGGTCGTTGGCGGCGAAGACCGCGGTGACCTCCGGGCGCTCGGCCAGCGCCTTGCCGATCCGGTAGCCGGAGGCGGCGGTCCAGTCGCCCAGCTCCAGCGGCGGCACCGGGGCGCCCGCGGCCTTGAGCGTGGCGTGCCAGGCGGCGGCGCGGCGGCGCGCGGCGTACGAGTCCTGCGGCCCGCCGATGTGCCAGACGGTGCGGTGGCCGAGGTCCAGCAGGTGCCGGGTGGCGGCGGTCGCCCCGGCGGCCTGGTCGGTGTCCACCGAGGAGAAGCGGCGCTCCGGGTCGCCGTCGGCGACCACCACCGGGACGCCGGAGGAGACGTTGAAGCCCCGCCGGTCGAGAATCTGGGCCTCGATCACCACCAGGCCGTCCACCGCCTGGTCGGTCAGCTGGCGGACGGCCTGCTGGACGGCGTCCTCGGTCTGCTCCTCGGCGCAGACCACGTTCACCGAGTAGCCGGCGGCCTGGGCGGCGTGCGAGATGGCGGCCAGCGTACGGGCGTTGCCCTGGGCCGCGATGTCGAAGGCGACCACGCCGAGCACGTGGAAGCGGCCCAGGGTGAGGGCCCGGGCCGCGCTGTTGCGCTGGTAGCCGAGCAGCCGCATCGCGGACAGCACCCGGTCGCGGGTCTCGGGCTCGACGTTGGAGCGGTGGTTGGCCACGCGGGAGACGGTCTGGGAGGAGACTCCGGCCAGGGCGGCGACATCGGCCTGGGAGGGCGGGCGCTGCTTGCCCTTGGACGTGGCGCCGGGCGTCGCACGTTGATCCATACCGGTCCTTCCTCGCGTGGCTGCGTGAACATGGTAGCGGCGGGCCACCCGTCCCTCGAAAGAGGGTACGCAGGAGGAACGCGAAAGTGGGCTGCCGGTCTCCCCTCCCCGGTGGGGACGGTGGAGACCGGCAGCCCGTGACGGCCCGGCCGACCCTCGGCGGCCTGCCGCCCTGCCGTTCCCGGCCGGGCCGGGCCGCCGCGGCCCTGCGGCGGCCCTGTGCGACCCGCCCCGGAGCGGAGGTCCGTGGGGTCAGGCCGGGAGGCCGATGGCGCGTTCGCCGCTGCGGTGCTGCTGGATGACGACGGCGACGACGAGCAGGGCGCCCTGGGCGACGTTCTGCCAGAAGGTGTTGATGCCCTGGACGGTGAGGCCGTTCTCCAGGGCGCCGAGCAGGGCGACGGCGAGCAGGGTGCCGCCGACGCCGCCCTTGCCGCCCTTGAGGGCGCAGCCGCCGAGTGCGGCGGCGGTGATGGCCTTGAGTTCGAGGCCCTCGCTGCCGGAGACCGGCTGTCCGCTTCCGGTGCGGGCGGTGAGCAGGACGCCGGCCACCGCGGCGACCACGCCGATCAGGGCGTAGACGGCGATCAGGTACTTGTTGATGTTGATGCCGGCGAGGCGGGCAGCGGTGTCGTTGCCGCCGATGGCGTAGAGGTTGCGGCCGACGTCGGTGTACTTGAGCAGCAGGTGGACGGCGACGGCGGTGAGGACGAGGAGCCAGACCATGACGGGGAGCCCGGCGATCTTGCCGCGGCCGAGGAAGACGAACACGTCGTCGTTGAGGACGTAGCCCTGGGCCCGTCCGTCGGACAGGAGCTGGGCGATGCCCTTGTAGGCGGCGAGGCCGGCCAGGGTGGCGATGGTGGGGTTGACCCGGCCGTAGACGATGACCGCGCCGTTGACGAGGCCGACCACCAGCCCGACGGCGAGGGCCGCGGCCATGCCGGCCAGCGGGTTGGAGCCGGTGCCGGTGAAGGCCATCGCGGAGACCACGGAGGCGATGCCCACCTGGGAGCCGACCGAGATGTCCAGGCCGCCGCAGATGATGACGACGGTCTGGACGACGGCCAGCAGGCCGGTGATGGTGGCGGCCTCGGCGATCACCTGGAGGTTGGTCAGGCTGAGGTAGTTGTCGTTCAGGACGCCGAACAGCGCCAGGACGACCACCAGGGCGCCGGCCAGGCTGAGGTTCTGCCCGTTGAGGCGGGTCCGGGCGCGCACGGTCGGGACGGGGACGGCGGTGGTGGTCACGGGGTGGCTCCTGGGGTGGGGGCGAGGTCGTCGGCCATGGCGAGGGCGAGGATCGCTTCCTCGGACGCCTCGGTGCGGTCGAGCTCCCCGGTGACGCGGCCGTTCTGCATGACCACGATCCGGTCGGCGAGGCCGAGGACTTCGGGCAGTTCGGAGGAGATGACGAGCAGGGCGACGCCCTCGGCGGCCAGGTCGGCGATGATGCGGTAGATCTCGGCCTTGGCGCCGATGTCGATGCCGCGGGTGGGTTCGTCCAGGATCAGCAGCTTGGGCTTGCGGGCCAGCCAGCGGGCCAGCACCACCTTCTGCTGGTTGCCGCCGGAGAGCTTGCGCACCTCGTGCTCGATCGAGGGGGTGCGCACCCGCAGCCGGTCGGTGTACTCCTGGGCCAGCGCCCGCTCGGCGCGGCGTCTGACGAACCGCCAGCGGCGCAGCCGGTCGAGGACCACCAGCGAGGTGTTGTCGCGGATCGAGCGGTGCAGCAGCAGGGCCTGGGCCTTGCGCTCCTCGGGGGCCAGCCCGAGCCCGGCCCGGATCGCCTCGCCCGGGCGGCCGGGGCGCAGCCGCACGCCGTCCACGGTGACGGTGCCCCGACGGATCGGCAGGTCACCGGCCAGGGCCAGGGCCAACTCGGAGCGGCCGGCGCCGATCAGCCCGGCCAGGCCGACCACCTCGCCCGCCCGGACCGTCAGGTCGACGTCGCGGACGTGGTCGGTGGTGACGCCGTCGACCTCCAGGACCACCCGGTCGGTGGCGGCGGACCCGCGGACGAACAGCGCGGACAGGTCCCGGCCGACCATCAGCCGCACCAGCTCGCCCTCGCTGGTGGCGGCGGCGTCCTGCACGCCGACCAGCTGACCGTCGCGCAGCACCGCGATCCGGTCCGCGAGTTGGAAGATCTCCTGCATCCGGTGCGAGACGTAGACGATCGCGATGCCCCGGTCGCGCAGCCGCCGGATCAGGGCGAACAGCGCGTCCACCTCGTGCTCGGAGAGGGAGGAGGTCGGCTCGTCGAAGGCGATCACCTTCGCCTCCCCGGTGACCGCCCGCATGATCTCCACCAACTGGCGCTGCGCCGGGGTGAGTTGAGAGCCGAGCAGGCCGGGGTCGAGCACGTCGGCGAAGCCGATCCGCGCCAGGTCGGCCCGCACCCGCCGGTGCAGTCCGGCCCGGTCCAGCAGTCGGCCGGCCCGCCGGGGCAGTGCGCCGGCGTAGACGTTCTCGGCGACCGAGACGTGCGGGATGATCTCCGGCTCCTGCGGGATGATCCGGATGCCGGCCGCCTTGGCCCGCTGCGGCGAGCCGAGCTCCAGCCGGACGCCGTCCAGGGCGACGTGGCCCTCGGTGGGCTGGTGGTCCCCGGTGAGGATCTTCAGCAGGGTCGACTTGCCGGCGCCGTTCTCGCCCATCAGGGCCGTGACCCGGCCGGCCGGGAAGTCCAGGGTCACGCCGCTCAGCGCCCGGACCGGGCCGAAGCGCTTGGTGACCCCCACGACGGAGGCGGCGGTGGGCGGCCGGGGCGCCGAGCCGGGTGGGCAGTGCGCTGCGGGCATGACGGATCACCTCGTTGGGGTGGTTCGGAGGGTGGCGGCCGCCTCCGGCCGGGCGGGGGGCCTCGCGGCCGGAGGCGGCGGTGGACCGGCCCCGGTCAGGGGGGTGGGGCCGGTCGGTCGGGGAGGCGCTCAGCCGCAGGACACGCCGGCGCCCTTCCAGCTGGCGGCGTCGACCATGGTGGTCGGGGCGAAGGCCTCGGCCGGGAAGGCCTTGCCGTTCCTGAGCTTGTCGACCATGGTCTGGACGGCGAGGGCGCCGACGTCCCTGCCGTTGATGAACAGCGCGGCCTTCATGCCTGAGGGCTTGCCGCCGCTCCACTCCTTGCAGGCCAGGTAGGCGCCGAGGCCGACGCCGATCACGTCCTCCGCCTTCACTCCGGCGTTGGCCAGCGCGGTGACGCCGCCCTGGACGTTCTCGTCGTTGCAGCCCCAGACCACCCAGTGCTTGACGCCCCGGTTGGCCGTGACGGTCGCGGCGATCTTGTCCTGGGCGCCGGTGGGGGTGTTGTCGGTGGCCACGTCGATGTTCTGCACTCCGGGAACGGCGGCGGCGAAGGCGTCCTTGGCCGCCTTCACCCGGTCGCCGCAGACCGTCACGTCCTGCTTCCAGGCCGAGACCGTACGGGTCTCGGCCGGGTTCCAGCCGGCCTTGGCGAACTCCTCGGCCGCGCGCTTGCCGACCTCGCCGCCCATCTGCTGCCCGGAGAAGCCGATCCGGGGGACGAGGTCCCCCTTGGGGCAGGCGGCCGGATCGGGGCCGGTGGCGCAGATCTGGTCGTCCGAGGTCAGCAGGGCGACCTTGGCGTCCTTGGCGAGCTGCACCACCTGGGGACCGACGGCCGGGTCCGGCACCACGACGATCACGCCGTTGCTCTTCTGGGCGACCGCGGACTGCACCTCGCTCACGGTCTTGTTGGCGTCACTGCCGAGGTTGACCACCTTGAGGTCGACGCCGAGCTCGGCCGCCTTGGCCTTGGCACCGGCCGCCTCCCCGACGAAGTACTCCTGGTCGCCCTGCTTCTGCAGGTAGGTGAGCGAGATCCGGCCGTCGACCGGCGCGACCGGGGCGTCGCCCCCGGAGACGGCCGACCGTCCGGTGGAGCAGGCGGTGGTGAGGCCCAGGGCGAGCAGCAGGCCGGCGGCGCAGGCGGCCCGGGTGGCACGGGTGGTGATCATGGGAACTCCTTGGAACGCGCGCCGGGGTCCGGGCACGCGGCAAGCGGGAGGGAGAGGCCACGGCGGGCCGGGGGCAGGCCCGGGGACGCGGGCGCCAGAACGGTGAAACCTCAGAACCGATCAGAATTCAACATGTTCGAACGAGGTGGAAGCAATGTGGCTCGGCACGCCGCCCCGCGTCAAGCCGGAGGGTCCACCGATACCCGCTCGTGACCTGGGCCACCCTGCCAACTGGCAAGTAACCAGAGCCCCTTGAAGGAGCGGCGGGGCCGACCGGCCCTCGGTGACCGGGGAGTTACGGGCCGGTTTCATCACGAAGGCGCATCGCGCCGTGAACGGGCCTTGACTGGCCCGCCGTCAGCGGTCAAGACTCATCCGCAGCTTCATGTTGGCGTAAACATCAGCCGCGAAGGGCACTACCGTGAGCACGTCGCACCCCCCGGCCCCGGCCGCACCGGACCGGCCGGCAGGCCGGTCCCGCAGAGCACCACGCAGCGCCCGGTCCGGCCACGGGTCCTACGGCTACCTGTTCTTCGCGCCGTTCCTGGTCGTCTTCGTGATCGGGATCGCGGCACCGCTCGCCTACGCCGCCTACCTCAGCCTGTTCCAGGACCGGCTGGTCGGCGGCAACGTCTTCGTCGGCCTCGACAACTACGTCCGCGCCTTCGGCGACGACCTGTTCCGGGCCGGCCTGTGGCGGGTCACCCTGTTCCTGCTGGTCCAGGTGCCCGTCATGCTGGTCCTGGCCCTGCTGGCCGCCCTGGCCGTCGACAGCGGTCGGCTGCGCTGGCCGGCCCTGTTCCGGGTCGGGATCTTCGTCCCGTACGCCGTCCCCGCCGTGGTGGCCTCGCTGATGTGGGGCTACCTGTACGGGGACCGGTTCGGCCTGGTCGGCCAGATCGGCGACGCGCTGCACACCGAGGTCCCGGACCTGCTCGGCGGCTCCTGGATGCTCGCCTCCATCGGGAACGTGGTGACCTGGGAGTACGTCGGCTACAACATGCTCATCCTGTACGCGGCGCTGCGCACCGTGCCGCACGAGCTGTACGAGGCCGCCGAGATGGACGGGGCGGGAGAGTTCCGCAAGGCCTGGAGCATCAAACTCCCCGCACTGAGGCCCGCGTTGGCGCTGGCCACGGTCTTCTCGATCATCGGGACCTTCCAGCTCTTCAACGAGCCCAACGTGCTCCAGTCGCTGGCCCCCGACGTGATCTCCACCAGCTACACGCCCAACATGTACGCCTTCAACCTGGCCTTCAACGGCCAGCAGTTCAACTACTCGGCGGCCGTCGCCGTGGTCCTGGGCGGGGTGACCGTGGTGGTCGCCTACGCCGTGCAGGCCCGGTCGATGCGGAAGGAACAGAGCCTGTGAGCGCCAACACGACCGTCCGCCGCCGCAGTCGCGGACACCGGCCGAGCACCGCGCTCACCCTGGCCATGGGCCTGATGCTGGTCTACGCCCTGCTGCCGCTGGTCTGGCTGCTGATGTCCGCCACCAAGGACTCCGGCTCGCTGGCCGGAAGCTTCGGTCTCTGGTTCGGCAAGGGCTTCCACCTCTTCGACAACATCGGCGAGGTGCTGACCCACGACGACGGCATCTACCTGCGCTGGTTCGCCAACACCCTGCTGTACGCGGTGGTCGGCGCGGGCGGGGCGGCCTTCATCTCCACCGCGGCCGGCTACGCCCTGGCCAAGTACCGCTTCCGCGGCCGGAACCTGCTGGCCGCCGTGGTGCTCGGCGCCGTCGCCATCCCCGGCACCGCGCTGGCCGTGCCCACCTACCTGCTGTTCAGCAAGGCCGGCATCGTCGACACCCCGTGGGCGGTCCTGCTGCCCTCGCTGGTCAGCCCGTTCGGGGTCTACCTGATGCGGGTCTACGCGATCGGCGCGGTACCGGACTCGATGCTGGAGGCCGCCCGCATCGACGGCTCCGGCGAGGTCCGCACCTTCTTCACCATCTCGCTGCGGCTGCTCGCCCCCGGCTTCGTCACGGTGCTGCTGTTCTCCCTGGTCGCGACCTGGAACAACTACTTCCTGCCGCTGATCGTGCTCAGCGACCCGCAGTGGTTCCCGCTGACCGTCGGGCTCAACCAGTGGAACGCGCTCGCCACCGGCGCGGCCGGCAGCGGCGCCACCACCACCGGCTTCTACCCCCTCGTCATCACCGGCAGCGTGCTGGCCGTCGTCCCGCTCGTCGTCGCCTTCCTCTTCCTCCAGCGCTTCTGGCAGTCCGGCCTCTCCGCCGGGAGCGTCAAGGAGTGACCACCCGTCAGCCCCCCTCATCCGTCCAGGCTCCCCCGCGATCCGGCAAGGAAGTCACGCCATGACCCGTACCACCCCCTCCCGCCGCAGACTGCTCGCCCTCGTCCCGGCCGCCGCGCTCGTCCTCGGCCTCACCGCCTGCGGCTCCTCCGGCTCCTCCGGCGGCTCCGGCGGCTCCGGCGGCGGCTCCGACCCGGCCAAGGCGCTGGACACCCCGACCACGCTGACCTTCTGGACCTGGGCGCCGAACCTCGACAAGACGGTCGCGCTGTTCGAGCAGAAGTACCCCAAGATCAAGATCAACCTGGTCAACGCGGGCCAGTCGGCCACCGAGTACACCAAGCTGCAGACCGCCATCAAGGCCGGCAGCGGCGGTCCGGACGTGGCCCAGATCGAGTACTTCGCGCTGCCCGAGTTCGCGATGTCCAAGCGGCTGGTCGACCTCAAGGAGTACGGCGCGGCCGGTCTGGAGTCCAAGTTCACCGCGTCCGCCTGGTCGCAGGTCGCGATCCACGACGGCGTCTACGCCGTCCCCCAGGACACCGGCCCGATGGCGATGTTCTACAACAAGAAGCTGCTCGACCAGCTCGGCATCGAACCGCCGAAGACCTGGGCCGAGTTCGAGGCCGCCGCGGTCAGGATCAAGGCCTCCGACCCCAAGCGCTTCATCGCCTCGATCGACCCGAGCGACGCCGGCGGCCTGGACAGCCTGCTCTGGCAGGCCGGCGGCCGGCCGTTCCAGCAGAAGGACGCCACCTCCGTCTCGGTGAACCTCCAGGACCCGGGCGCCAAGAAGGTCTCCGAGCTGTGGACCTCCCTGGTCGGCCGCAAGCTGGTGGACCCCGCGCCGGGCTGGACCAACGAGTGGTGGCAGTCCATGAACACCGGGCAGTACGCCATGTGGATCACCGGCGCCTGGGCGCCCGGCAACATCGCCTCCACCATCCCCGACACCGCCAAGGACTGGCGGGCCGCGCCGGTCCCGCAGTGGACCGCCGGGGAGGCCGTCTCCGCCGAGAACGGCGGCTCCGCCGTCGCGGTGCCCAGCACCAGCAAGAACAAGGCCGCCGCCGCGGCCTTCGCGATCTGGCTGAACTCCGACCCCGAGGCCACCCGCTCGCTCAACCGCAACGGCCTCTTCCCCGCCACCACCGAGTTGCTGAACGACCCGGCCTTCCTCGACCAGCCGCTGGACTCGCTCGGCGGGCAGAAGGCCAACCAGGTCTTCGCCGACTCCTCCTCCAAGGTCGGCAAGGGCTGGCAGTACCTGCCCTACCAGGTCTACGCCAACTCGGTCTTCAAGGACACCGTCGGCCAGACCTTCGGCACCGGGATCGACGCCGGCCTGGGCGCCTGGCAGAAGCGCATCGTCGAGTACGGCACCCAGCAGGGCTTCAAGGTCACCACGCCCTGACCATCCGTCAGGCCGGTGCGGGCGGGGCCACCGCCCGCCCGCACCGGCCCGCTCACCCCTCCCCCAGGAGCTCCAGCCCCATGCCCGTCCTGCAGATCACCGACGAGGGTTTCCGCCTCGACGACCAGCCCTTCCGGATCATCTCCGGCGGCCTGCACTACTTCCGCGTCCACCCGGAGCACTGGGCCGACCGCCTGCGCAAGGCCAGGCTGATGGGCCTCAACACGGTCGAGACCTACGTGCCGTGGAACCTCCACCAGCCGGGCCCCGGAGAACTGCGCACCGACGGCGGCCTGGACCTGTCGGCCTTCCTCGACCTGGCCGCCGCCGAAGGGCTGCACGTCCTGCTCCGCCCCGGCCCGTACATCTGCGCGGAGTGGGAGGGCGGCGGCCTGCCGTCCTGGCTGCTCGCCGACCCCGGCATCCTGCTGCGCAGCCAGGACCCGCGCTACCTGGCCGCGGTGGACGACTACTTCGAGCGCCTGCTCCCCCCGCTCCGCCGCCACCTCGCCACCAACGGCGGCCCGGTGATCGCGGTCCAGGTGGAGAACGAGTTCGGCGCGTACGACGACGACACCGCCCACCTCGCCCACCTGGCACGGCTGCTGCGCCGGTGCGGCGTCGACGTCCCGCTGTTCACCTGCGACCAGCCCGCCGACCTGGCCCGGGGCTCGCTGCCCGGAGTGCTGGCCACCGCCAACTTCGGCAGCCGCGCCGAGCAGGCCCTGGCGGCGCTGCGCGCCCACCAGCCGCGCGGGCCGCTGATGTGCACCGAGTTCTGGATCGGCTGGTTCGACCGCTGGGGCGGCCGCCACGTGGTGCGCGAACCCGCCCAGGCCGCACAGGAGTTGGACGCGCTGCTGGCCACCGGAGCCTCCGTCAACCTCTACATGTTCCACGGCGGCACCAGCTTCGGCTTCACCAACGGCGCCAACGACAAGCACACCTACCGCCCCACCGTCGGCTCCTACGACTACGACGCCCCGCTGGACGAGGCGGGCGACCCGACCGAGAAGTACCACCTGTTCCGCCAGGTCATCGCCAAGTACGCCCCCGTCCCGGCCGAACCTGCGCCCGACCCCGGCCCCAGGACCGCCGCCGGCCCCGTCCGGCTGGGCGAGAGCGCCCCGCTCTTCGCCAACCTGCCCTTCCTCGGCACCCCCGTCCTCACCGAACGGCCGCTCACCATGGAGCGGTTGGGCCAGGACTTCGGCTACGTCCTCTACCGGACCACGCTGCCGGCCGAGGGCGCCGTGCTGCTGGAGGTGGACGCGGTCCACGACCGGGCCCAGTTCTTCGTCGACGGCCAGCCGGTCGGCGTGCTGGCGCGCGAGGACCACGAGCGGGCCGTCGCCTTCGCCGTGCCCCGGCCCGGCGCGCTGCTGAGCGTCCTGGTGGAGAACCAGGGCCGGGTCAACTACGGCACCGGCCTGCACGACCGCAAGGGCCTGCCCGGCCGGGTCCTGCTGAACGGCACCGAACTCACCGGGTGGAGCAGCCTGCCGCTGCCCCTCACCGACCTCGGCGGGCTGGCCTTCACCGAGACCGTCACCGCACCGGTCGGCCCCACCTTCCACCGCGGCGTCCTCCACCTCGACACGGTGGCCGACACCTTCGTCCACCTCCCCGGCTGGACCAAGGGGAACGTCTGGGTCAACGGCTTCCACCTCGGCCGGCACTGGTCCCGCGGACCGCAGCGCTCGCTCTACCTGCCCGGCCCGGTGCTGCGCGAAGGGGCCAACGAGATCGTGGTGCTGGAGCTGCACGCGGCGCACCGGAGCCTCGCCGTGGAGCTGCGCGAGGCCCCGGACCTGGGCCCGACGGAGGAGTAGGGACCGCCCCCGCCCCGGCCACGCGTTGCCGGTCCCGGCCGGGGCGGGACACATGGGAGACACGACCTCGGAACCGGAACGGCGGCGCAGGCAGTCGGTGATCTTCGGCGGCCCGGCGCACCGTGCAGAAGAACTGGTCAGCGGCCGTACCCGAATGATCCCCGGCGTGTTCCCTGGGTATTGACAGGGCCCGGACGGGGCTCACAGACTCTCCTCACCACACCGTGTTAACGCGGACACGACGAAGATCCGTCGGAGCACCCGCACGGTACCCGGCGAGTCGGCCCATCGCCCGCCCCCTCGCGTGACAGCAGTGCCCACCCTCACCACGGCGCCCCCTCCGCCGGACCGCGCGCCCGTCACGCCCCGAAGCGAACAGCAAGAGGTACCCACCCATGTCTCTCAGAGCCAGCGGCATCCCCACCGTGTCCGCCGTCCTCACGGCCCTCCTCCTCTCCCTGCTGGGCGGTGTCGGCACCGCCCGGGCCGCGACCGTGACCATCACCAACGCGACGCAGTTCGCCGACACCGCCGGGAATCCGGTGCACGCCCACGGTGGTGGGGTGGTGAAGGTCGGTCAGTTCTACTACTGGTTCGGTGAGGACCGGAACGCCGACAACACCTTCCGCTACGTCTCGGCCTACCGCTCCACCGACCTCAAGACCTGGGAGTTCCGCAACCACGTCCTCACCCAGGCCACCGACCCCGAACTCGCCTCCGCCAACATCGAACGCCCCAAGGTGATGTACAACGCCGCCACCGGCACGTTCGTGATGTGGATGCACAAGGAGAACAGCCAGGACTACGGCGAGGCCCGCGCCGCCGTCGCCGTCTCCGACACCATCGACGGCGACTACACCTGGCACGGCAGCTTCCGCCCCCTCGGCGAGATGTCCCGCGACATCACCACCTTCGTCGACGACGACGGCACCGGCTACATGATCTCCGCCGCCAACGAGAACGCCGACCTCCACGTCTACCGCCTCACCCCCGACTACACCGCCGTCGACGCCCAGGTCCAGAAGCTCTGGCCGGGCAACTGGCGCGAGGCCCCCGCGATGTTCAAGCGCAACGGCGTGTACTTCCTGCTCACCTCCGGCGCCACCGGCTGGTCCCCCAACCAGCAGAAGTACGCCACCGCCACCAGCATCACCGGCTCCTGGAGCGGCCTGAAGGACATCGGCGACTCCACCACCTACCGCACCCAGACCGCCTACGTCCTCCCCGTCCAGGGCACCAACGGCACCGGCTACCTCTACCTGGGCGACCGCTGGGGCAACTCCATGGGCGCCATGGTGAACGACTCCCAGTACGTCTGGCTGCCGCTGAAGTTCCCCACCAGGACCACCATGACCATGGACTACTCGCCCCAGCTCACCGTCGACACCGCCACCGGCAGCGTGCGCGGCATGAATGTGATCTGGGAGAACCTGACGGCCCGTCACAGCGGCCGGTGCGCCAACGTCGCCGACTTCGACACCCGCGACGCGGCCCGGCTGGTGCAGTGGGGCTGCAGCCCGGAGATCAACGAGCAGTTCTGGTTCAAGAAGACCGGCAACGGCTACGTCCAGATCATGGCCCGGCACAGCGGCAAGTGCCTGGACGTGGCCGGCGCCTCCACGGCCGACGGCGCGCTCGTCGTGCAGAACCCCTGCGACGGCCGGCCCTCCCAGCAGTGGAAGGTCCGGGCCACCGACAGCGCCGCCCACGTCCAGCTCGCCGCCCGGCACAGCGGCAAGTGCCTGGACGTGACCAACCAGGCGACCACCGACGGCGCCCCGCTGGAGCAGTGGACCTGCGGCACCGGCACCAACCAGCACTGGAAGCGCACCACGGTCTGAGGCCCCGACCGTCGCGCCGCAGGGCCCCCGCTGTCCCCACCAGTGCGGACAGCGGGAGCCCTGCGGTGTCACCCGTCGTCAGAGCGCGCCGCTCCGGCCGGGGTCGAGAGAAGGGTGGCGGGCCGCGGCGTAGCCCGCGCCGCGGCCGGTCGCGTGGGCGGTGACCAGTCCGCCGCGGACCCGGATCGCGATCTCGGTGAGGTCGAGGTCGGCGTCGGGGTCGGCGCCGCCGGCCGGGAGGTGGTCGAGGGCGGCCGGGACGGCGCCGGCGGCGTCGAACACGACGCGGGCCCGCGGCAGCCGGTCGGCCGGGAACACCCGGCGCAGGCAGCCGACGAGGTCCACGATCCGGAGCCGGGCCAGCCGACCGGTCTCGGCGGGGTCGCCGGTGACGACGACCACGGTCACCTCGTCCTCCGGCCCGGCCGAGCGCAGCGCGTCCTCGGCCGCCGACAGGCGCCCCGCGCCCAGCACGACGACCACCCCGTCCTCACCGAGGTCGACCGGACGGCCGGTGATCTCGTCCCGCAGGCCGGCCGGCGGCGCCCACGGGGCCTCGGCCGGGCGCGCCGGGGTGACGTAGGGCAGGTGCGCCGGCTCCGGATCGTCGCCGAGGGCGATGGAGGCGAGGTGCTCGGCGGCGCGCGCCAGGTCGAAGGGGTCGCCGACGCCGGGGGCGTTCTCCGCGACGGCGGCCGCACCGTGCAGCAGGGTCAGGGCCAGCCCGGCACGCCGCACGGTCCCGGCGGGCGCCCCGGGGCGCGGCTCCAGCGCCAGCGCGAGCAGCAGCGCCTCGAAGCGCACGAGCTCCGCGAGCGCGGCCCGCGCCGGCTCGGTGCCCAGCACTCCGGAGAGCGAGCGCACCTGCAGGTGGCCGCTGCCGGGGGTGTCGCCGAGGAAGGGCAGCCGTTCGAGCCAGACCCGGGCGAAGGAGCCGAGCGCCTGCCCGGCGGAGGCGGGCGCCTCCGCCGGGGGTGCGGCGGCGTCCCGGGCCCGTTCGGCGTCGTCGACCAGCACCGCGAGGTAGAGCGTGCGCTTGCCGGTGAAGTTGGAGTAGACCGCTCCCCTGGTCAGCTCGGCCCGCTCGGCGATCCGGTCGATCTTGGCCTCGACGTAACCGAACTCGGCGAACTCCCGCCGGGCCGCGACCAGCACCGCCGCCCTGGTCCGCTCCTGCTGCTGCGCGCGGGTCAGTCTCGCCATCGTGTCCCCTTCCGGCTCCTGGCGTGTCATGATACAACCGGCATTCGGATGACGAGGACATCCGAATGCCGTGAACATGGGAGCAGGGGATGACGATGCCCACCGCCCGCGACACACCGCCGCACTCCCCCGAAGGAGCACCCACGATGACCCGGTCCGAGGCCCGCGCTCCGGACGCCGCCCTGCTGGTCCTGCACGCCCTGCGCTGCGCCGGATCCGTCGGCGTCGCCCGGCTCGGCGCGATCGCGGGGCTGGACGAGTCCGACGCCGAGTCCGAGCTCATCGACCTCGGGGTCGGCGGCCTGGTCACCCGGCTGTCCGGCGACCTGCCGGTGTGGAGCCTCACCGAGGCCGGGCGCGCGGCGGACGCCGAGCGGATCACCGGCGAGCTGGAGTCGGCCGGGGCCCGGGAGCGCGTGGCGGCCGCGTACGAGCGGTTCATGGTGCTCAACCCCGAGCTGCTCGACCTCTGCACGGCCTGGCAACTCCGGTCCGTCGACGGCGTCATGAGCGTCAACGAGCACGACGATCCCGGCTACGACTCCCGGGTGCTCGCCCGGTTCGCCGACCTGGACCGGCGCGCCGCCGCGGTCTGCGCCGAGCTGTCCGCCGCCCTGCCCCGGTTCGGCCGCTACCCGGTCCGCCTCGCCGACGCCCTCGGCCGCGCCGCCGCCGGGGAGTTGGCGTACGTGGCCGACAACACCGGCTCGTACCACGTCATCTGGGCGGAGCTGCACGAGGACCTGCTGGCGACGCTCGGGTTGGAGCGATGGTGACGAGGTGGATCCGCACGCTCTCCGCCCGGACGGAGGGCACGGCCGGGACCCTGGGCGGCAAGGCCGCCGGCCTCGTCCAGCTGCACCGCCTCGGCCTGCCGGTGCCGGAGGGGTTCGTCATCACCACGGAGGCCTGCCGCGCCTTCCTGCGGGACGGGCGCCTTCCCGACGGGCTCGACGCGGAGCTCGCGGCGGCCGTGGCCGACCTGGAACGCGCCACCGGGCGGGCCTTCGGGGGGCCGCAGAAGCCGCTGGCGGTCTCCGTCCGCTCCGGGGCCGGCGTCTCCATGCCCGGCATGATGGACACCGTCCTCAACCTCGGCCTCACCGTCGAAGGCACCGAGGGCCTGGCCGCCGAGACCGGCGACCGGCCGTTCGCGCAGGACGCCCGGCAGGGCTTCCTGCGCAGCTTCGCCGCCGCGACCGCGGGCGCGGCAGCAGCCGCCCCGGGCCGGCCCGTGCCGGACGACGCCGCCCGGCAGCTGACCCGGGCGGTCGAGGCCGTCTTCTCCTCCTGGGAGTCCCAACGTGCCCGCACCTACCGCGAGTTGAACGGCATCGCGGACGACCTGGGCACGGCCGTGGTGGTCCAGCGGATGGTCTTCGGCAACCGCGACGCCGCCAGCGGCAGCGGGGTCGCGTTCAGCCGCGACCCCAACACCGGCGAGGACGTCCCCTACGGCGAGGTCCTGTTCGGACGCCAGGGGGAGGAGGTCGTCTCGGGGACGGCGCTGACCCGGCCGCTGCGCGAACTCGCCGAACGGGAGCCGCAGGTGTGGAGCGGGCTGCTCGACGCCCTGCACCGGATCGAGGGGCACTACCGCGACGCCTGCTACGTCGAATTCACCTTCCAGTCGGGCGAGTTGTGGCTCCTCCAGGTCCGGCCCGGCCGGTTCGCGGGGGCCGCCGCGGTCCGGGTCGCCACCGAGCTCGTCGACCAGCGGCTGATCGGACGGGACGAGGCACTGCTCCGGGTCTCGCCGGTCCACCTCCGCCACGTCCGCACGCCGCGCATCGCCGCCGGGGAGGCCGAGGTCCTCGCCCGGGGGATCGGTGCCTGCCCCGGTGTCGCCACCGGCCGGATCGCGACCACCGCGGACGGCGCGGTCCGGATGGCCCGGACCGGCCCGGTCGTCCTGGTGCGCCCGGAGACCTCTCCGAGCGACATGCACGGCCTGGCCGCCGCCACCGGGATCGTCACCGCGCGCGGCGGTCCCGCCAGCCACGCCGCGGTCGTCGCCCGCGCGATGGGCAAGCCCGCCGTGGTGGGCGTGGCCGGCCTCACCCTCGACGGCGGGTCCGTGACGGCCGGCGGCCGCACCCTCCCCGAGGGCACGCCGGTCACCGTCGACGGCACCGGCGGCGAGGTGGCGCTCGGCAGCCCCCGCACCGTCACCGACGCCGCCGACGGACACCTCCACCGCCTGCTCGCCTGGGCCGACGAGGCCTCCGGCGACCACTCCGCCCGCGACGAGGCCCAGCGCCTCGCCGCGGCCCACACCGCCCTGCGCGGGCGCTGACGGGGGCGTCTCCCCCGACACCCCCTCACCGAACCGACAGGAGGACCACCATGCCCACTCGGCACGTCTACCTCGTCCGGCACGGGGCCGCCGATCCCTTCGGCACCCTGACCGACGTCGGGGAGCGGCAGTCGGAGCTGGTCGGGAAGCGGCTGGCCGGCCTGCCGATCGACGCGGTCCGGCACTCGCCGCTGCCCCGGGCGGTGCACTGCGCGCGGATCGTGGGCAGCTGCCTGCCGGACGCCGTCGTGCGCGAGGCACCGGAGCTGGTCGACCACGTCCCGCACGTCCCGGTCGACGTACCACCGCTGTGGGCGGCGTTCTTCGACGGCTACGGCGCCGAGGAGGCCGAGGAGGCGAGCCGCGCCGCCGACGCCCTGACCGCCAGGTTCGCGCGCCCCGCCGAGACCGAGACGCACGAGGTCCTGGTCACCCACGCCTACCAGGTGGCCTGGCTGGTCCGGGACGCGCTGGGCGCGCCGCCGGCGCGGTGGCTCGGGCTGAACTGCGGGAACGCGGCGCTCACCGTGATCGAGTACCGCGACGGCGACGCACCGACGGTCGTCCTCTACAACGACATGGGCCACCTCCCGGCCGAGCTGCGCTGGACGGGCTTCGGAGCCGGCACCCGCCCCTGAGCCCGCCGGGCCGGGCCGACCCCGCCCGCCGAAAGGCCCGAGAGCGTCATGGCCTCGCGGAATTCTCCAGGAGAGGGAACTCTCTCCCCACCTTCGCGGCGGCACGTCGAAGCCCCGCCGGGGAGGCCGCCCTTACGGGCCGCCCCCGTCCGACGGGGCTTCGACGTGTCCTGCCGCGGGAGGGCTCGTCACACCCCCGCGTCCCGCACCTTCCCAGGATGGTTCCGGCCGTGGAACCGCCCTCGATCAGGGCCGGCCGGGGTCCTGAGGACCTGTCAGAAGTGGATCATGTGCTGGAAGGAGTTCTCCGCGCTGCTGACCCGGAGGCCCTTGCGGGTGCCGTAGCCGAGGGAGACGTTCCAGTTGTACTCCTCGACGTCGAACGAACCGTCGGAGTAGACCGCGTTGACGTAGGCGACGTGGCCGTACTTCCCGTGGGTGTCGTTGACGGCGATGGCGCCGACGGTCGGGGTGGAGTTGACCGTGATGCCCTTGCTGCGGGCGGCGTCGTCCCAGTTCTCGGCGTTGCCCCAGATGGTGCCGCCGTAGGAGTTGGTGAAGTTCGGGACGCCGAGGCGGTCGGCGATGCGGAACGCGGCGAAGGCGGTGCAGTTGTTGGCCGCGAAGCCGCGGGTGCCGTGGTCGAAGTCGTTGGTCGGGCTCTCGTTGCCGCCGCCGTTGGCGCCGAGGAGCTGGTGGGAGGCCTCGTTGTTCTTCAGTGTGGCGTTGAGGTTGCCCTTGGCGCCGGAGGCGAAGTCCTGGCTGGCGCCGGCGTAGCCGCTGTTGAAGTAGACGCGGACGGTCTTGCCGGTGCGGTTCCACACCGAGGCGGCGTTGTTCTTGACGCAGACGCCCTGGCCGTTGCCGGCGCCCTTGAACTCGTAGCAGGACGGCTGGGTGGCGCCGTAGTCGCTGATGGAGCCCGCGAAGTCGGAGACCGAACCGCCCTGGTCGCTGTTGTAGTAGAGGCAGAACTCGCCGGAGTCGCAGACCCCGTCGCGGCCCGCGGCGGAGGCGGGGGTGCTGGCGACGAGCGGGACGGCCATGGCGAGCGCGGTGCCGGCGATGGCGAGCGTGGTGCGTATGTTCTTCAAGGTTCTTCTCTCTCCGTGATGTGTCGTCAACTGGTGCTCAGATGAAGCGGGGTGGAGCAGCGCGCCGTCAGTGGGTGCGCTGGTACTCCTCCCAGGTCTGGATGGCGACCCGCGGGCCGTCGTCGGCGCCGTGGTTGGCCAGGCCGTTGAGGCCGAGGTAGTAGTCACCGGTCTGGTTCTGGGCCTGGGTGGCCAGGTCGGTGTCGTTGATCGCGGCGGCGTGGATGTGCCACGGCCAGTTGCCCTGGCTGGGGCTGCGGACCCAGGCGGCGAAGCCGACCTGGCGCAGCGCCTTGGCGACGGCGGTGCGGGTGGCGCTCGTCATGCCGTCGACGTTGATGTCCACGACGCCACCGCCGTCGTGGGTGCCCGCCGAGGTGGGGTCGCCGCCGGGGTTGTAGGAGCCCTGGTCGAGCTTGATGTGGACGCCCGACAGGCGCTCGGCCTCGGTGAGCATGTTCTGGGTGCGGGTGTTGACGGTGTATCCGTCGCGCTTCAGCTTCGCCCCGACCCCGATCTGGCGAGTGAGGGTGAAGCGGCCCTGCCCGAGCGAGGTGAGCGAGGTGGTGCCGGGCAGCCCGTTGGCGTCCAGGCCGGTGAAGCCGAGCGAGCGCTGGTACGCGGCGTAGGCCGAGACGGTGGTGGTGCCGAAGTACCCGTCCACCCAACGGGCGTCGAGGAGGCCGCGGGCCTGCAGGGCCTGCTCGACCGCCAGGACCGAGTCGTGGGCACCCGGGGTCTGGGTGCTGTCGGCGCGGCGGGGGTCGATCTGGGCGGCCAGGACGGTGGCCTCCATGTTCACCACGGGCAGCGCGGTGGCGGCGGCGGCCGGCGCCTCGCCGGGGAGCGACGCGGTCGCGGCGTTGGCCTGGGCGGCACTCAGCACCAGGCCGCTGAGGACGGCGACGGCCGTGAGAAGTCGGGTGGCGGTCTTGCGGGTCTTGCTGGCGGACGCCATGGGGTGGTTCCTTCTGGTTCGGTGTCGGCAACGACGCTTGTGGGGGGCCGGTTCGGGGATCAGCAGCGGGTGTCGGTCTTGACCGCGACCTCACCCGAGTACGGGATCGGGCCGGTGCCGTTCCAGCCCAGGGCCTGGGTGCACTCGGAGAGGGTGTTGGCGCCGAAGGACCAGATCTCCACGTCGTTGTGGCCGCAGCGCGGGTCCTGGACGTGCGAGCCGCCGGTGACGATGGCCGCGCAGGCGTCCCAGCTGCTGTGGGAGTTGCGGTAGCCCTGCCACACGTACAGGTAGGAGTAGTTCTTGCCGCAGCCCTTGTACTGCTTGACCGAGGCGAAGGTCTCGCCGCCGACGTTGAGGTAGGCGGTGCTGCCGATCTGCGTGACGCTGGAGCAGCCGGACGGGGTGGAGGCCTGGGCGGTCCCGGGCACCGCGATGAGCGCCGGGACGGCGAGGGTGGCAACGGCGGCGATCTTGGCCAGAATGCGCATGGCGAAGCAACCTGCTTTCAGAAGAAGGGAGTTGAGGAGATGTCAGATGCCGCCGGAGCGCGTCGGGGCAGCCCGTCTCGCGGACGGGACTCACCCCTGGGACAGGGCGGAAGTGTGTGTGACGACGGCCGCGGCGCCGCGGCGTGGGCGCACCCGAGCGGCCGGCAGGGCCGTGGACTTGGCGCGCGGAGGTCCTACCCGGGGACGAGGCACCAGCCGCGCAGGGCCGGCGCGTCCCGGACGGCGCGTTCGCAGACGCGGCGCAGGCTGGCGGTAGCCGCGTCCGGAGTGGCCGCGATGATCGCGGCGGCGACGCGGTAGAGATTGAGGTCGACGCGGGCGCGGATGTGCTCCACGCGGTCCTCGCGTCGGCTGTGGACCCAGATCAGATCGGTGACGGCCGCTGCCGTCAGCTGCGGTGACGGTGGATCAGGGCCGATCAGGGTCACCGCGACCAGGTGCACCGGTCAACTCTGTGCGGGCGGCGCGGGGCGCGGGGCGTCCCAGTCGAAGCCCGTGGGGGACGCGATGCGCTGGACGTCCGAGTGGTCCGCGACGACCGTGCTCGCGGCGGCGGCGCCCAGGCCGACGGTGAACGCCACGACCACGGCGGTGCAGGCGATGCGTATCGAGTTCCCCATGACTGTTCTCTCCCGTTCGGTGACCGGCTGCCGTGCCGGTGGATGTCCTGCGGACCTCGCCCCGGTCTCCCGTCGCGCTCTCCGCCGCTGAGGAAGATCCTGCCGTCCGGCCAAGGCCCTGTCACCGCTCAAGGGCTGGCACCAAGTCTCCTGGCAACTAGGTGCAAGATCATTTGGAACCCGCCCCGCACCCACGAGGTCTGGACCACCGGACCGCTCTCACCGGTATCGCCACAACCCTCATCTGTGTACGCAAAACCACCCGGGGAGGCGGCTCCCCGGCCGCCCAAAGGCATTGCGCGGCCGCCTGCCGCGGACGGATGATGATCTTCGACATCGACAAGGGGGAACGATGCTGCAGGCACTCGGACTGAGCGCACCGACGGAGAACGTCTACCGGACCCTGCTGGCAGAACCGGACTGGGGAGTCGACCGGATCGCCGCCCACCTGAACCTGTCGGAGGCGGCGACGCGCGAAGCACTCGACGAGCTACTGGAACTGACGCTCCTTCGGCCCACGGCCGGCACCTCCACCCTGCGGGCCGTCAGCCCGGAGGTCGGACTGACCAGGCTGCTCGCCCACAACCAGAACCAACTCCTCTTCCGCCAGCAGCAGTTGGAGAGCACCCGGACCGCCATCGCGGCCCTCTCCGCCGAGTACATCGACCGACGGCCCGACGACGAGATGGTCCTGCGCCTGGATTCGCTCGAAGCCGTCCGCGACCGTCTGGAGGAGCTCGCGGCGACCGCGACGGTGGAGTGCCTGTCCCTGATGCGCGGCGGAGCCGTCGCCCCCGACTCCATCGAGGCCGGCAAGCACCCGAACCAGCTGGCACTGGAGCGCGGAGTGGTCATCCGCAGCATCTTCCAGGACAGCTTCCGCAACGACCCCGAAACCCTGCGCTACGCCCGGTGGTTGGCCGATCTGGGCGGACTGACGCGGACCGTTCCGCTGCTGCCGATCCGCCTGGTGATCGTCGACCGCAACACCGCCCTGATCCCGACCGACCCCAGCGACGGCCGCCGCGGCGCACTGGAGCTGCGCGGCGAGGCCCTCATCCAGCCCCTGTGCGCACTCTTCGACGAACTCTGGCGCAGCGGCGCCGACTTCGGCCAGCCCGCCCCCCGCGACGACCACGAGCTCACCGGCTCCGAACGCGCCCTGCTGCACCTGCTCGGCGAGGGCCACACGGACCAGTCCGCCAGCCGCAAGCTGGGCCTGTCCCTGCGGACCGTGCGCCGGATGATGCAGGACCTGATGAACCGCCTGGGCGCCGAGAGCCGCTTCCAGGCCGGCGCCGCGGCCGCCCGGAAGGACTGGCTGTGACGCCGATCCGGAGGCGCGGGGTCCGCCTCGGGGCGACAAATGTTCAACCTTCAACTACAGTCTGACTCGTCAGCCCCCCGGGGCCGTCCCGAGAAGGAGTAGTCATGGAGCAGTACGTGGCCGACAACGCCGAGAAGTCGCGCTTCGAGATCCACCAGGACGGTCAGCTGGCCGGCTTCGCCGAGTACCACCGCTCGGCCGGCGAGATCGCCTTCATCCACACCGAGATCGACCCCGCCTTCGAGGGCCGCGGACTGGCCGGACAGCTCGCCCGCCAGGCGCTGGACTCCGTACGCGAGGAGGGCCTCGCGGTGCTCCCCTACTGCCCGTTCATCCGCGGTTGGATCACCAAGCACCCCGAGTACGTCGACCTGGTGCCCACCTCGCACCGCGCCAGGTTCGGCTTCTGACCACCCCTCGCGTCCGCCGCGGCGGTCGGGCGTGGCGGCGTGACGGCGTGACGGTCAGTCGGTCACGGGGGCGAGCTGGAGGTAGTCGAGGTTCCAGGTCTGCGCGACGTCGGCCGGCAGGGCGATCCTGAGGACGTGGCGGCCGGCGGTCAGGCGCCGGGTGACGCCGCTGGGGCGCAGGGCCATCGCGTCGCCGGTGGTGCCGTGCACCGCCACCCGGGTGCTCTCGGGGCCGTCGTCGAAGGAGACGGTGTAGGCACCCGCCCGCGAGTTCGGGGAGGAGATCCGGGCCGCGAGCGCGTAGCTGCCGGCGGCGGGGACGTCGACCGCGTAGCGGAGCCACTCGCCGCCCCGCAGGTCGCAGACCCGGACGGCACCGTCCTCGCCGGCGAGGTCGACGCCCTCGCCGGGCCGCCGGGCCAGGCCGCCCCGGTTGGCGGGGTCCAGGTCGTGGTAGCCGGTGCCCTCGCCGGGGAGGAAGTCCTCGGCCTGCACCCGGACGCCGCCCTCGGGGGGCGGGTCGGCCGCGCCCGTGCGCAGCCAGCTCCTGAGGTGTTCCACGTCGTCGGTCTGGAGGACGCTCGCGCGGTGGTCGCGCACCAGCTTGCCCCAGCCGCGCCGGGGGTCGACCAGGGAGGCCTCGTCGGTCATCCGCGCCGCCGTCCCGGCCCACATGGCGTTGATCCAGATGCGGCTGTTCCGGGCGAGCTCGTCGAGGAAGGGCTTGCGGGCCACGGCGTCCGAGGTGCTGTCGAACTCGACCTCGTAGGCGACGGGTTGGGCGGTCCCGAACGCGGCGACGTCGGCCCGGTTGCGGTCGGTGATCTTGTGCATGTAGCCGGCCCCGGGGTGGGTGTCGAGGAAGGCCCTCACCTCGGAGACCGGGGCGTTGCTCTTGTAGAGGCCGTTGCGCACGGTGCCGGTCCGCGCCAGCACGTTCCAGATCGCCTGGCGGGACGGCCAGCCCTTGTCCAGGTTGATCAGGCCGCGGTCCCTGGCGAGGTTCATCACCTCTTCCAGGGTGGGTATTCGCTCCTCGGTCGGGGCCGCCCCGGAGCCTCCGAGGCCCTCCCGGAGGCGGAGCTTCCTGAGCTGGGCGAGCGTCAGGTCCGCCACCGCGCCCCGGCCGTCGGTGGTGCGGTCCACGGTGGTGTCGTGCATCAGCACGGGCACCTCGTCCTTGGTGAGCCGGACGTCGACCTCGGCGATGTCGGCGCCCAGGTCGAAGGCGGCCCGGATCGCGGGGAGCGAGTTCTCGGGGGCACGGCGCCACTGCCCGCGGTGGGCGGCCGTGAGGACCCTGGCGGCGGGGCCGTGGTCGAGCAGGTCGCGGTGGGCCCGGTCGGCCGCGGTGCCGGTGCCGAGGGCACCGGCGGGGTCGGGGCGCCGGTCCTTGGGCCCCGGCGGACCGACCGTCAGGGGGGAGGTCGCACGGAGGCCGCCGGAGTCGCGGTGGAGGCCCATCGACGGGGCTGCCGCGGCGAGTCCCAGGGCGAGGGTGAAGGTGAGCACCGCCCGGGCACCGCGGTGGAGGGCGAAGGACCGCACGACGGCGAGCGCGGGCACGCCCGCTCGGCCCCCGGCCGCCCGTCCACGCACCGCGCGCATTTCCCCGTCCACCCCGCCCGGACCCACCGCTCCCCTTCTGACCTGCACAGTTCCTGTCGACCGTGGGCACCTACGGCCCCGGCCCGTCGCCCCCGCCCGCGCAACACCCCGGCGCGACGACCCCCGACGGTGGCCGACCGCCCCACCGTACCCCGCCGATCACGACGGTCCGCACGGCCGTCCCGGTTCCACCGTGTCGACGGGTTGTCACACCGTCCGGCCGGCGCGGGCGGGCCCGGCGGGCCCGCCCCTCGACGGAGGCGCCTACAGGGCGGGCGGGAGCACCGCGTTGGCGAGGCGGAGCACGTACCGCATGTCGGCGCCCCGGGGGCTGGTCGGGTTGAAGGAGTAGACCAGGCGACGCTGCAGGTCACGGGTGGCGAAGGCGCCGCTGGTCCAGCCGGGGCGGGAGCCCGTCTTGCCCCAGAGGGTGACGCCGTTGAGCTCGGTGCGGACCAGGCCCTTGCTCATGCAGGCGCGCAGCTGGCCGGGGAGGCACTGCGGGTTGTCCACGTTGGGCACGTCGGGGACGGTGAAGAGCAGCTCCTGCTGGGCCGGGGGCAGCAGCCGGCCCTGGAAGAGCGCGGTGAGGAAGCGGTCCAGGTCGGGGGCGCTGGAGATCAGGCCGCCCTCGGCCCAGGGCCACGGGCTCTGCTCGGTGACGTCGAACTGCCGGGTGCTGCCGTCCGCCTGGGGGACCGTCAGGTAGGCGTGGGCGGCCGGGCGGGCCAGCCGGGGGTCGTTCCGGTCGGGGACGGCCGTGTCGCGCAGGTGCAGCGGCTGGATGATCCGGTGCTTGACCTCGTGGGCGTAGGAGCGGCCGGTGACCTTCTCGATCAGCAGGCCGGCGATGAAGGTGTTGAAGCCGTTGTACTGCTGGCCGGTGCCCGGCGCGAAGACCATCCGCTGGCCGGCCAGGGAGGCGACCACCTGCTGGGGCGTCCAGCTGTCGAAGCGGTGGTCGACGAACCAGGCGGAGGTGCCGTCGCCCCAGGCGCCGCTGGTGCCGTGCGGCAGGCCCGAGGTGTGGTCGAGAAGCTGACCGACCTTCACCGGCGGGAAGTCGGCGGGCAGCAGGCCCGGCAGGTACTGCTGGACGGTGCCGTCCAGGTCCAGCCGGTGTTCGGCGGCCAGTTGGAGCACCACGGTGGCGGTGAAGACCTTGGAGATCGACCCGATCCGGAACCGGCCCTCCGGGTCCGGCGCCTCCCCCGTCGCCTTGTCGCCGATGCCGGCCGAGGTGTCGAAGGTCCCCGCGCTGCCCGCGACGTGCACCAGCACGCCGTTGATGTCGGCGTTCGGGAAGCCGGTCACCGCCTGCCGAATCGCCGCCCGGTCGAGCGGCGGCAGGGCAGCTGCCGTGGCCGCGGCAGTGGCCGCGTCCGCAGCCCGGGAGGGGGACGGGGAGGCGGCCAGCGCCGACCCGCCCGTCCCCACGACCACGGCGGCCAGCATCGCCCCCGCGACCGCGAGATTGGCCCAACGTCGGCTGTTCACAACGGTGTTCACGCTTCGGTACTCCAGATTCGTCGTCACTCGCTTCGTTCGGGAACGAGTCTCGCCGAGCCGGGCCACGCTGCCATCCGGGGCCGACCCTGACCGCACCCCGGCACCCTGCCCTGACCCACCGTCAGGGTCGGGGCAGGTCAGGGACGGTCGGGGTCGGGGCCAGGGCCGGTCGGGTCGGGGTCGGTCGGGTCAGGGTGCGGTCCGCGGCCAGCCGTTGGCGGCTCCGAGGTAGAGGTCCTGGAGGGTGACGGGCCCGTCGGCGGCGATCCGGCCCATGTAGTCGGTCACCCGGCGCACCTGCTCCGGGCTCGGCGCGGTGTGCTCCCGGTTGCCGTGGAGGTCGCCGACGGTGACGGCGGCCGCCTCGAAGGAGCCGGCGAGCTCCACCAGGCGCCGCGCCGCCCGGAGTTCGGCCGCGGTGGGGGCGGGCCCTCCGCCGAGCAGGTGCACGGCATCGAGCACCTGACGGACCTCGGGGGCGTTCGGCGCGGTGCCCTCGGGCGTGCCGAGGACGTCGCCGACGAAGGCGGCGGCGCCGTCGGTGGTCCCGCCGCCGAGCGCGACCAGCCGGTGGGCGGCCCGCAGGTCGGCCGGGGTGGGTACCGAGTGGTCGCCGAACGCGGTGTGCACCAGCCTTACCGTGCCGGCGAGTTGCTCCTTCTGCTCGGGGGTGGCGGTCGCGTGGGAGAACGGCGGATCGGTCGGCGGGAGGGCCCCCACGACCTCGCGGACCAGGCCGGGGTCCCCGTCGAAGCGCGGTTCGCCGGTCCGGGCGTCCGGGGTGAAGGCCAGCTGGTGGTCACCCGGCCGCTGGACCCCGGTGGTGTCGGAGAGCGGGATGTCGACGGTGAAGGGCAGGATGCCGTTCTCCTTGACCGGGTCGCGCTTGCCGTCGAAGAGGGTCACCTCCACCTGGACGGCGCCGGAGTAACGGGCCATCGGGTTGGGGTACTTGCCGTTGGTGACGATCTGACCCGAGTCGCCGTGGGTGTCACCGGCGCCCCAGATCCGCTCGGCTCCCCCGGTGACGGCCGGGCTGTGCGTGACGTCGCCGGGGATCTTGGCGCCGGCCTGGACCCGCAGGCCCGCGTTCCGCACCGACTGGTCGGTGTGGACGGTGCCGGCGGTGCTGGAGTTGGCCGGGCTCGACTCCACCTTGTCGTCGTTCGTCCGGTGCTCCAGGGAGACGATCTTCATCCCCACCTCGACGCCCTTGCCACCGCCGAGGGTGAGCCGCGAGTTGGGGAGGGTCGCCGAGACGTCACCGCCCTGGGTGGCGCTGGTGAACAGGGCCGAGAGCTGGCTGTGCGAGGTGACCGCACCGACCACGGGCTCCATGCTCTGCCAGGTCGACGCGCCGAAGTACTCCGGCCCGCGCAGCCGCACCAGGTCCTGGACGCCCCCGACGTCGCCGAGGAAGCGCAGCACGTCGCTGTCGCGCAGCCCGCCCTCCCAGATCCGCTCCGGGGGGACGCGGGTCTCGGTCGGCGCGGGGGCCTCGGTCGGCAGCACGAGCGACGGCTTCTCGGGGCCCGGCCTCTCGGCAGGCTGCTTCTCGGCGCCCGGCTTCTCGGCGCCCGGCTTCTCGGCGGGCGGCACGGTCTCGCTCGTCTCGACGATGGTCTCGAAGCCGATCGTCGCGGTGCGCCGTTCGAAGGTGGAGGGACCGAGCAACGGCGTCCGGGTGATGGTGAACTGGAGCTCGGCCTCGCCCTGGTAGGCGCTGCCGGGCACCTTGGCCTTGGTGGCCGAGCCGGCCGAGGTGGCGGAGCCGTGGCTCTCGGTGTGGGTCCGGCCCCCGCCGCCGGTACCGGTCAGACCGGCCGTCACCGAGACGGGCGCCCCGGGCACCGGCACGGAGCCCGCGACCGCCAACCGGCCCTGGTGGCTCCCGCCGCGGCCCTCGGAGTCCCCGAACGAGTGCTGGACGTCCGTACCGGTGTTGAACTCGGTGGTCCCTGAGCCGCCCAGGTGGTCCATCCTGTCGCCGAGCACCGCCGTGACCCGGACGGTGGTGTTGCCGTGGTGCACGACGATCGCATCCCCGGCGGTCATGCCCTTGAGGCGGGCCTGGAGGCGGTCCGGGGTCAGCTCCTGGTCCAGCTTGCGACGGATCCCGTCGCGGTCGCCGCCGAACGGGTCGGCCTTCACCCTGGGCTGCGGCACCAGGGTTCCACCGATCCCCGGCACCGGGTCCGGCTTCGGCCTCTTGGCCTCGACCTCGGACAGGACCGCCTGACCGAACGTCAGGCCCTCGGGCCGCCGCCTGCCGGCCGGCAGGTGGACGTCGGTGACGACCGCCGAGGAGTCCAGGCGCTTGCCGTCCACGTAGCCCTTCGGCTGCTTCGGCGCCTCGGTGTCCTTCCCGCCGTTCGCGTCCTGCCCGCCGTTCGCGTCCTGCCCGTCCTTCCTGTCCTTCGCGTCCTTCGTGCCCTTCGGATCGGCGTCGCGCATCGGGACCGCCACCCGGGCCGTGGTGGAGACCGGCACTCTGACCGTTCCGTCGTCGATGCCGAGCCGCTTGAACTTGACCGTCACGTCGTACTCCACGCCGACGTCGAAGAAGGCGGCGGCCTCGGTGTGCTTGGCCCGGTTGGAGGTCGAGCCGACGACCTCCACGCCGTTGGCGTACGTGCGGTCGGTCCGGTGGCCGTAGCCGCCCGTGACGTCCCCGGCCGGGGTCTTCACCTTGAGCTGACCGCCGAGCTCCGTGCGGGTGCGGTGGTCCTGGACCGTGCCCTGGCCACGGGAGGTCCGGCTGCCCGACTCGAACTCGTAGCTCTTCACCTCGGAGTGGTAGGCGGACTCCCCCAGCTTGGCCGTGACGGTGACCTCGGCCTTCCAGGTGGCGCCGGAGACGGTCTCGGTGATCTTCCCGCCCCGGGTGAGCTGGGAGAGCTGCGTCTTGAGGGCGACCCGGTCGAAGGCGTCGTCGATCCGCTGCCTGACCTCCTCGGACGGCTCGCCGTACTTCTTCCCGATCGCGCCCTCCACCTCGGTGCGTACCTTGTCGGCGCCGCTCAGGGTGTGGACGACGTAGGAGGCGTTGAGCTCGTGCTGCACGGTCATCCGACTCGGCGCGGTGTGCTCGGCCTTCGGGGGCTGGGCGTCCTTCGGCGCTCCGGCGTCCTTCGGCGGTTCGGCCTCGGTGTCCTTCGGAGGCTGGGCATCGGCGTCCTTCGGAGCCGCGCCACCGGGCTGGGCGACCGGCCGCTTGAAGGTGGGCGAACCGTCCTCGGCCTTCGGAGTCGGCCGCTGGTCGGTCTCCTTGACGTCCATGCTGACCTCGACGTCCAGCGCGGCCGAGGGGTCCCCGGCCCGCCCCGGTGCCTCGCCGTGCTTGCCGAAGTGCACGTCCACCGTCAGCCTGGCGCCGTAGACCACCTGCGGCGCCGCGTACTTGCCGCTGGCGTACACCCGGTCGGCGCGGCGGCCCTGGGCTCCGACCCGGTCCCGCTGCTGACCGGCAGCGGTGCCGACCACGTCGACGGGGGGCGTGGCGTCCTTGGCGGCGTAGCCAAGGTGGCCGTTGGCCGCGGCGGTGCGCGACATCAACTGCCGGTCCACCCCGAAGGTGCCCGTCTCGTTCACCGCGTTGAGCTCGGCCTTGGCGTCGTCGCGGCGGTACGTCATCTCCTCGACCCGGGCGGTGGCCGTGACCACCAGGTCCTTCTTCCCCGGGATCTTGATCTCCAGCGGCTCGCCCCGGGTCATGCCGGTCAGCTTGGCGGCGAGGTGCGGCTGGCTGAAGCCCTGCAGCACCTGGTCCCTGACGGCGTCCCAGTCGTCGCCGAGCTCCGCCCGCCCCTTGGCGTCCACGGCCTTGCGCAGCGCGGCGGTGCTCTCCAGGTCACGGACGACGACGGTCTCGCCGAGGCCGCCGTCCTTCTTCCAGACGGAGTCCGGCGGGCTGGCGATCTCGGCGGGCAGCGGTGCGGCGGGCTTGTCCGGCGTGGTGGTGTCGGCCTCGTCCACCATGAGCTTGACGTCCGCCGAACCGGCCTGGTGCGCGTCGGGCTTGCCGTTGAACGTCATGGTGAAGTCGACGGTGCCGTCGTACCGCACGCCCGGCACCTTGGACTTGACGGTCAGTTGGGAGACCCGGTTGCTGCCGGAGATCTCGATCCGGTCCTGGCCGAGCCGCCCGGCGCCCTGACCGCCGATCAGGGCGGCGCCGGGCTTCAGACCCAGGCCCAGGCCGAACTGCCCGGCGTTGCCCCGGTTCTCGGCGGTGCTGCGGACCTGCTGGACGGTGGTGCCGATGTTGAACTCGGTGGTGGTGGGGACGCCGGTCTGGCGCAGCCCGCCGAGCTTGGCGCTGATCTCCACCGTGCCCAACGGCTTGCCGTTCCTGTCGGTGAGCGTGACGGTGGTCGGCTCACCGGCCGTCATGCCCTTCAGGTCCCGCTGGAGCCGCGCGAAGTCGACCTCGGCGAGGACCTGGTCGCGCATCGCGGGCCAGTCCTTGCCGAACTCCTTCTCCCCCGCCTCCTTCACCTGGTCGAGCAGTGCCTCGACCGGGCGGCCACCCTGCGGCCCGCCGTGCGGTGAGAGGTCCAGCACGACCTCCTGGCCGCCGATCCGACCGCCCTGCAGGCGCTGCGGCGCCGTCCGGCGCTTGTCGTCGGGCACCGTGTCGGGGGTCTGCGGCACCGCGACGGTCACGCCGAGGTCCACCGTGCTGGTGTCCTTCCCCGGCTCGGGATTGACCGGGTTGCCGTCGTGCCGCAGGCCGCCGAAGTCCAGCTCCAGCTTCATCGTGGAGTCGAACACGTCGACCGGGACGGAGGTCTTGGTCCGCGCGACCATGCCCCCCAGATCGACCGTGACCCGGCCCTGGCCCCGGTCGTGGAAGTAGCCCGCGAGCTGCGCGGGCTCCACGATGCCGGCCGTCTGGCGGGTCTGGGCGCCGATGTTGAGACCCCACTGGGAGTTCCGGATGCCGCCGAGGGAGACCGTGCGGTCGGCGCCGTTCTCGAACTCGATCTTCAGGGGCTCCTGGGGCTTGAGGGGGTCGTGGGTCTTCTGGGGGTCCGACTTGGTGACGGCGCCGCTCAGCTTCACGTCGCCGCTGAAGCCGTTGCCCTCGAAAGGGACGGTCACGGTCTCGCCGCGGGAGAGCGCACCGACGATCGGACGCAGGGTCGCCGGGCTGAAGTGGGCGTCGGCGAAGGCCCGCACCACCGCGGGGTCACCCGGCACGGACTGGGTGAGGACGGCGATGACCTGGTTCCGGACGGCCTGCTCGTTCTTGCTGAGGCCGACCACGAGATCGGAACCGGCGATCGGGCGGGGAGCGGCGGGGTCCTGCTTCGGCGGGTCCTGCTCCTCGGACGGCTCGGGCCGCTCGGTCTCCTTCGGCTGCTCGGACTCCTTCGGCGGGTCCGTCGGCTTGGGCTGCTCGGCCCCCTCGGACTCGGGCCCGGGCTTGAGGTCGGCCTCGGGCTTGGACTCGGGTCCGGGCTTGTCGCTCGCCTCGGGCTTGTCGTTGGCCTCGGGCTTGTCGTTCGCCTCGGGCTTGTCGTTCGCCTCGGGCTCGAGGTCCGCCTCGGACTTCTGGGTGACCGGGTCCGGTGTGCTGGCGTCGTAGTGGTTGCCCCGGTGATACACCGTCACCGGTCGGCCGGTGCTCGGCCCGAAGACGGCCAGCGGGACGCCGTCGTGGTTGACCACCTGCATGCGCAGCCCGAGTGCGTGGGCCGCGGCGGCCGGCAGCATCTCGCCCTGGGGGGTGTCCCAGCGGTCCCTCCACTGGTCCACCGTCCCGAGCAGGCCCGCCTGTTCCTCCGCCGTCGGCGTCGGCGCGTTGTCGGTGATGTGCTCGACGACGATCTGCCGCAGGTCCGGCAGCGGGAGCTGGCCGAAGTCCTGGCGGACGTCCTCGGGGAGGTACGCGAGCAGGTCGTCCTTGGTCAGGTCGGGCCGGCTCGGCAGGTGGCCCCGGTAGTTGGAGACGACCTCGAGCGGCCAGCCCTCCGGAGGCAGCCCGCCGAAGTGTGCGCGGACCCGGGCCTGCAGCTGCTGCCCCGCCTGCTCGTGCGACAGCGTGGGCCCGCCCACCAGGTCGGGGGCGCTCACGGCGAGCGAGTACAGCAGGCAGAGGCCGTCGCCCGGCACCGTCACGCGCGGGCCGGGGGGCCGGAAGCCGGTGTCCGACGGGACGTCACCACCGCCGGGCTGCTTGCCGTCCTCGGACCTCCCGTCTCCCGGCTTGCCGCCGGAGGTGTCCGAGGCGGGACGTTCCGGGGCACGGCGTTCGGTGGCCGGGTCGTGGGCGGGGTCGGCGTGGGGCTCGGGCGTGGTGGGCGCGCGGTCGGGACCGAGGGGGATGGCGAAGACGCCGTTGTCGCCGTTGTGGAGCGGCTGGTCGCTGCGTCGGCCGGTCTGCGGGTCGACGTACGTGACCGCACCCTTGTGGTTGACGGCGGTCCAGGCGTGCGAGCGGCCGTCCGCGTCGACGGTGGTGATGGCGGCCGAGGAGCCGTGCCCGGTCCGCACGAGGGTCTGCTTCAGCCGGTCGAAGGCGGCGGGGCCGTCACCGAGGTCGGAGAAGCGGGCGCCGAGGTTGTTCTCGATGCGGTCGCGGCCGCCCCGCTCGCCGAGGGCGGAGGGGCTGCCGTCGGTGTCGGGGGTCCGGGCGGCGGCGGGGGTCGGCGTGCCGTGGTAGGTGTCGAGGAAGGCGAGGGTGGTGTCGACGCAGTTGTTGTTGCGCCCGGGGGCGTCGGGGCCGTCGCCGTTGATGGCGGCGGTCCAGTCGCCCTTGGCGGGATCGGGGTGCGGATCGCTCGGGTCGCGCGGCGGGAGTGCCTGCTGGAGGCGCTCGTGGTCCTTGGTCGTCGGCTCGGTCAGACCGCCCTCGCCGCCCAGCGGACGTCCGGCAGCGGCGGGCGGGCGCGGCGCCGGCGGGGCCTCGGGGGCGGGGGTGGGGGTGGCGTCCGCCGTCGGCTCGGGGCGCGGGCGCACCGAATGGGCGGGGGTGGGCGTCGCGGCCGGGGCCGGCTCAGGCCTGGACGAGGTCGGGGTGGGCACGGCGGCGGGCGGCGCCTGGCGCGGGTCGGCGCTGCGGCGGCCGCCGTTGACGGGGCCGAGGGCCACGGGGGCGCCGGGGCCGGCCGGCGCCTGGACGGGGCTGTCCGCCGACCGGGCGGGCGGCACCGACGGACCGTCAGGACCGGTCGGGGCGGCGGTGTCCTGGGACGGTGCCCGCATCGCGGTCGGGCCTCCGCTCGCGAGGCGGACTCCCTCGGGATGCGGCGCACCTGCGGTGTGGCCGGCGTTCGGAGGGCCGTCGCCCCGCGGTGATGCGGGCGAGGTCGGCGCGTTGGAACCCTCGTGCGAGGAGGGGCGGTTGTCCGGGGTGGGCGTGGACTCGTGCGTCGGTGACATCGGGGGCGTCGGGGCCGCCGGAGCCTCAGGGCGCGGCGACGGGGCCTCGGACCGCGGGGCCGGAGCCTCGGTGTGCGGCGGCGTCTCGGCGCGCGGCGTGGGGCTCTCCGCGTGCGGGGTCGGCGGCGCCGACGGGGTGGGGGTGCTGTCCGGGGCGCTGCGCGGGGTCGGCGGTTCGTACGGGGCGAGTTGGGGCGAGTGGTCCGTGCGCGGGGTGGTGGTGCTCGGGCCCTGGTAGGGGGCGGTCTCCGGGGTCGGGGCGGCCGTCTCCGGGGTCGGGGTGGCGAAGGTGCGCAGAGCGTCGGGGTTCCGTGGCGTCGGCGCGTGGGAGGTGCCGCCGTCCGGCGCGGGGCCCCGCGAGGTGGGCGTGTCGAAGTCGCCACCGCCACGGGTGTGGTGGCCGTCGCTGCCGATCGGGGAGAGCATCGACGGGTCCACCTCGGCATCGCCCCCGTGGGTGTCGGGCTTGCCCGGGGTGGTGGCCCCGCTCGGGCTGCCGGGGTCGGAGGACCCGGACGACGGGCCGGCGGTGCCGGTGCCGCCACTGCCGGACGAACCCCCCTCCCCCGCACCGGAGTTGCCCGGGCTGCCCACTCCGGGGCTGTCCGCACCACCACCCGTGAAGTCGGAAGCGTCGGGGATGTCCGAGGAGTTGAACTTCCCCTTCAACGCCGAAGCGCCCCGCATGATGGCCGGGCTGCCCGCACCGCTCAACGCGGACCCACCGAGCCCGGAGGGATCCACCTCGCCGGTCAGCGCGAACTGCGTGAACGCGTCCGCACCCACATCCGTGATCGCACCTTCGACCATCTGAGCCGGCAGCGTGTCCATCCGCTTGCCGATGAGCTTGTTGCCCGCGGCGCCGAGGCCCTTGCCCAGCACACCGCCGGCCGCGCCGCCGATGGCGCCACCGGCGGCGCTCATCCCGAGCTCCTTGCCGTCCAGCTCCTTGCGGTTGCCCGCAGCGAGCTGGATCGACTGGGCCAGCAGGTTGATGGCGACCTCCTGGAAGGCCTCCTTCAACGCCAGGATGATGATCT
>NZ_JBSGEL010000056.1:0-52149 GCF_053602875.1 Kitasatospora sp. NPDC004289
GACGCCCCGGCCCGCCGGGGCCGGGGCGACGACCGACGCTGGACCCGACGCTCTGCGGCCCGGACGGCGACCCGCCCGCCGCGGCGTATGCGAGAACGTCACGGAACCGCCTCCTCCCGGTAACTCCGGCTCCCCCGTGGTCATGTCATGCTCTCGCCTGACATGACGTCAACACGCGTAGATCACCGGGGCCGCAGGGCCGCCGGCGCGGTCGCGCGCACTCTCCTCCGGGAAGGGACACCCCCATGTCCGTTGCGCACAGAGGTAGTTGGAAGGCGATGGCGGCCGCTGCGGCCGCCCTCCTGGTCGGCCTCACCCTGCCGGGCGTCACCGCCTCCCCCGCCAGTGCGACCACGACCGCGTACGACAGCACGTACTACAAGAACGCGGTCGGCAAGAGCGGCAGCAGCCTGAAGTCCGCGCTGCACGGCATCATCTCCAGCGGCACCGGCAAGATCTCCTACGACGCGGTCTGGAACGCCCTCAAGGTGACCGACCAGGACCCCAACAACACCGCCAACGTGCTGCTGCTCTACAGCGGCGTCTCCCGCAGCAAGTCCCTCAACGGCGGCGCCGTCGGCAACTGGAACCGCGAGCACGTCTGGGCGCAGTCGCACGGAGACTTCGGCACCACAGCCGGCCCCGGCACCGACCTGCACCACCTGCGGGCGGCCGACGTCCAGGTCAACAGCACCCGGGGCAACAAGGACTTCGACCAGGGCGGCAGCCCGGTCAGCGGCGCCCCCGGCAGCTACACCGACTCCGACTCCTTCGAGCCGCGCGACGCCGACAAGGGCGACGTGGCCCGGATGATCCTCTACATGGCCGTGCGCTACGAGGGCGACGACGCCTTCCCGGACCTGGAGGCCAACGACCTGATCAACGGCAGCGTCCGCTTCCACGGCCGGCTCTCGGTGCTCAAGCAGTGGAACCAGCAGGACCCGCCGAGCGCCTTCGAGGAGCGCCGCAACCAGATCATCTTCGACACCTACCAGAAGAACCGGAACCCCTTCGTCGACCACCCGGAGTGGGTCAACCTGATCTGGTGACGGCCGTGCGGGGCACGGCGGTCCGCGGCCCCGGCCGCCTTCCCACCCCCGTGGGGCAGGCGGCCGGGGCCGCCGCTCTCAGCCCCGCCAGGCGGGGGATCCGGCCATCGCCACCAGCTGGTCCAGGCTCAGCACCTCGCGCCCGTCCATCGGCGGCACGTCCGGCCAGACACCGGGGCCCGTCTGGACCAGGCCGACCCGGGTGCCGTCGGCGTGCAGGGCCTCGACGGACCAGCTCTTCACCGGTGCGGTGTCGTCCGAGTTGTCCCGGACCCGCCGGGCGATCACCGCCGTGCCGTCGGCGGCGCGGGTCAACTCGCCCGGCTGGGCTCCGGATTCGAAGGCCTGCGGAGTGATCTGGTCGTGCAGGTGGACCGACAGGCCCAGCTGGGCCTCCCGGCCGTCGCCGGTGAGCGCGATCCGCTGCTCGCCGTTGCCGAAGCGTCCCTCGGCGGCCTTGCCGGTCACCCCCGGGGGCAGCAGCGCGAGGCCGGTGGCGGCGATCCGGTCGGCCGGCATGCCCTGGAAGGCCGACTTGGGGTAGCCGGGCACGGCCAGGGCGCTGAACACCGGGTCCCACTCCGGGCTGGTGGCGAGCGCGGTCAGCTGGGCCACCGTCAGGGAGGCCTCCGGATCCTGCCCGGAGAGGTCCAGCCGGATCCGGCGGCCCTCGGCGGTGGTGGTCTGCAGGAGGAGGCCCTTCCGGCCACCCGCCTCGCCCGGGTCCTGGGTGCGCTGGAGCAGGACGATCGTCCCGTCGGCGCCCTCGGTGCGGGTGCAGACCGCCGGCTGACCGCTCGTCAGGCACTCGGTGCCCGGCGTGTCGGCGTCCACCGGGAGCGGCATCCGCTCGGTGGTCAGCGAGAACTGGACCGGCCCGTGGCCGACGTCCAGCATCAGCGCCACCGTCGGGCCGACCGAACCGAAGCCCCGCGTGCCGATCCCGGAGCCGTGGATCCCGGTGACCGAGCCGGGCGGCAGCAGCGAACGCACCGTGCGCTCCATGAAGGCCGCCGAGATCGGCTGGTCGTCGGCCGGCGTCACGGTGCCCGCCCCCGGGAGCAGCGCCGCGGTGGCCAGCCCCGAGGCCACCACGGCGGCGCAGACCCCCAGCCGGACCGTACGGCGCCGGCGGCGCAGCGCCCGGCCGCGGGTGGCCGCTCCGGCGGCCAGGGCCGTCGGCTCGGACTGCGGGGCCGAGGCGGCAGCGCCTCGGAGCGCCTGGGCGAACTCGTCCTCGTACGACATCACTTGGCCCTCCTCGGGCGTGGTTCGGGGCGCGCGGCGGGCCGGCGGGAAGGGGAGGGTGCAGGGCAGCGGGCCCCGGCGGGCGGTGGACGGAGGGACGACGGAGGGAGCTGAACGGCCGTCACTTGACGGCCAGTTCCGCGAGGTCGGTGCCGAGCACCCCGCGCAGGCGCTCCAGCGCCCGGGCGCTGCGGGTGCGGACCGCCCCGGAGCGGAGCCTGAGCGCGGCCGCCGTCTCCTCGACGCTGCGGTCCTCCCAGAAGCGCAGCACCAGCACCGCCCGGTCCTGCGGGGCCAGCCGGGCCAGGGCGTCCAGCAGCGTGACCCGCAGGGCCGGGTCCGTCTCGCCGGACGGCGTCTCCCGGATGGTGTCGGTGACGTGCTCGCCGCTGCTGCGCCGCCGCTTGTGCGTCAGGAAGGCGTTGACCAGCGTGGTCTGCGCGTAGGCGGCCGGGTTCTCCATCCGGGAGACCTTGCGCCACTTCACGAACATCCGGCCGAGCGCCTCCTGGGCCAGGTCCTCGGCGAGGTGGGCATCGCCGCCGGTGAGCAGGAACGCCGTCCTCACCAGGTGCGGCCCCCGCCCGGCGGCGAACTCCAGGAAGTCCAGGGGCCGGTCATGGGCCGTCTCGTCTGCGGTGGTGTCCCTCATGCCACTCCAACGCGATGGGACCGCGATCGTGTCACACCCCCGTCCGGGGTTCTTTCCGGTGGCGCCGCCGACGGGGGCGGATGCGGCGCGAGCTGGACCGCGGGCCGCAGTGCGGGCTGGTGCCGGAACGGTTCGTCTCCTCGCTGCCGGCGGAGGACGAGGACGTGCCGCGCCGCCTGCTGACGGCCGATGCGGCCGCCCCGTCGACGACATCGATGTAGACCGAAGGGCCGCCCCGGCCGTAAGGTGGGGGCGGTTCACTTCACGGGCCGTCGTGCGCGGCCCCGACCGGGGGTGACGTCCTCCCCCCGCGGCGATGGGATGCAGTGTGTACGACAGGCGGAGCGGCGCCTCCAACTCCTCCGAACGGACCGTCCGGCTCCTGGCCCAGGCGGCCCGGTCGCTGGACGCCATGCTGACCGCGCGCCTGACCGAACGCGGGCTGTCGGCCCTGCACCAGAGCGTCCTGGAAGCCCTGACCGAGCTCGGCCCGCACGGCCTGCCGGACCTCGCCCGCCAGCTGGACGTCGAGGAGTCGGCCCTCTCCCCCGTGGTCGAGGAGCTGACCGCGCACGGCCTGGTGGACCTCCTCGTGGTCCACGTCGGCGGGCGCCGTCGGCTGGTGACCGTCACCGAGGCGGGCACGGCCGCCGCGGCGGCCGGCGGCACCGACGAGCAGGAGGTCCAGGACCAGCTGCTGGCCTCCCTCACCCGGGGCGAGCGGGCCCAGCTCCACTACATGCTCCGGCAGGTCTGCGCCTCGGCGTCCCGCGGCTCGGCCCGCCCGCGGGCCTCCTGAGGGACCCGTCGCCCTCGCCCCGCCCTGCCGAGCGGCCCGACGGAGCGTCAGGGGGGAGCCTCAGCCGAGGAGGTGGTCGGTGACCTGCTGCCCCTCGCCGGTGTAGTAGCCGGCGATGCTCTCCAGCCAGCGCTCGCCCGAGACCCGGCCGGTTCCCGCGGGGTCGAGCTCGTCGAAGGTGGCCTCGGCCCGGGCGACCGCGAAGCCCGTGGCCACCATGCAGGCCACGTACTGCTCGCGCTCCACCCAGCCGTCGCCGTTCCGGTCGGCCGCGCGCACCAGCGCCTCGGCGTAGGGGCGGACGTAGCGCTCGAAGGCCGCCCGGTCGTGGACCACGGCCGAGTACTCCTCGAAGTCCACGACACCGTCGCCGTTGCTGTCGGCCTGCTCGTAGAGTCCCTGCCAGTACGTCAGGTACGCCTCCCGCACCCGCAGGGCGGCGGCCGTCCCGGGCTCGATCCCGCTGGCCGCGATCACCCGGTCCGCCAGCAGCTCGAAGTCGCCCCGCTCCAGCACCCCGCTGTCGTCCGCGTCCAACAGGCCGAAGCGGTAACGGGCACGGTCCTGCGAAGCACCCACGGTCGCACTCCCTCACACGGAACGGACAGGTCCGCAGGGAGGCTACCGGGCCACCCGCCCCCGCAGCCACACCGACTCACCCGCTGGAACGGCACGGCCCGGCGGCGGAGCCCAGCGGGCACGAACGCGTTCGTTACGATCGGGGGATGACTGAGCCGAGGAGCCGCCGGGAGCGCCCCGCCAAGCCCGCCCTGTCGCGGCGGTGGATCGTGGAGACCGCCGTGCGGATCATGCGCGACGAGGGCCTGGAGAAGGTGACGATGCGCCGGCTGGCGCAGGAGCTGGACACCGGCCCGGCCTCGCTCTACGTCTACGTGGCCAACACCGCCGAACTGCACGCGGCCGTGCTCGACGACCTGCTCGGCACGGTCGACCTGACGGCCCCCCGGTCCGAGGAGGGCGACTGGCACGGGCAGCTGACGGCGGTTCTGCTCGGCTACGCCCTGGCCCTGTTCGAGCATCCGCAGCTGGCCCGCTCGGCCCTGGTGGCCCGGCCCAGCGGGGAGAACTACCTCCGGTTGGTGGAGCGCGTGCTCGCGCTCCTGGCGCACAGCGGCGCACCCACGGCGCAGGTGGCCTGGGGCGCGGACGTCCTGCTCCAGCAGGCCACCGCCGCCGCGGCCGAGCACTCCACCCGGGCGGGCGACCCGGCCCGGCAGCGCGACTGGGAGGCGCTCACCCACGCGCTGGAGACGGTCGACCCGGCCACCCACCCGGCGATCCGCGCCCACATGCCGGCCCTGGTCGGCGGCGCCGGGGCCCGGCTGACCTGGTCCGTCCAGGCCCTCATCAACGGCGTCATCAGCACCCCCGTCCCGCCGGCGCACGGCTGACCGACCCCCTGCGCGCGGCCCGCTCCTCCGCCACACCCGTCGACGAACTTGTTCGCTACGAACATGTTCGTTACCGTGGAGGAGTCAGACCGCACGCCCCGAGGAGGCCACCATGAGCACCCACCACCCCATCGCGATCATCGGCGCGGGCCTCGGCGGCCTGGTCGCAGCCCGGGTCCTGCACGTCCACGGCATCGAGGCCGCGGTCTTCGACCTGGAGGAGTCGGCCGCCGCCCGCACCCAGGGCGGGATGCTGGACATCCACGAGGAGAACGGCCAGCGGGCACTGCGCGCGGCCGGGCTGCACGAGGAGTTCCTGGCCCTGGTCCACCCCGGCGGCGAGGCCATGCGGCTGGTCGGCCCGGACGGCACCGTGCACGTCGAGGCCGAGGACGACGGCACCGGCGGCCGCCCCGAGATCGACCGGAGCGACCTGCGCCGGCTGCTGCTCGACTCGCTCCCCGAGGGCACCGTCCACTGGGGGCGCAAGGTCACCGGGGCCCGCCCGCTCGGCGACGGGCGGCACGAGGTGGCCTTCGCCGACGGCTCGACCCTCACCACCGACCTGCTGGTCGGCGCGGACGGCGCCTGGTCCCGGATCCGGCCGCTGCTCTCCGACGCCGCCCCCGCCTACACCGGCATCTCCTTCGTGGAGGCCGACCTGCTGGAGGCCGACACCCGCCACCCGCACAGCGCGGCCCTGCTCGGCGGCGGCTTCTTCCTCTCCCTCGGCCCCGGCCGCGGCTTCCTCGGCCACCGCGAGACGGACGGCAGCCTGCACGTCTACACCGCGCTCCGGGCCCCCGAGGCCTGGCTGGACACCGTCGACTTCACCGACGCCCCGGCCGCCAAGGCCGCCGTCCTCGCCCACTTCGAGGGCTGGGACGAGGGCCTGCGCGCCCTCGTCTCCGACGCCGACGGCAGCCTCGTCCCGCGCCGCATCCACGCCCTCCCCGTCGGCCACCGCTGGGCCCGCGTCCCGGGCGTCACCCTGCTCGGCGACGCGGCCCACCTGATGTCCCCGTTCGCCGGCGAGGGCGCCAACCTCGCCATGCTGGACGGCGCCGAACTCGCCCTCGCCCTGGCCGCCCACCCCGGCCGGCCCGAAGCCGCCCTGGCCACCTACGAGCAGGCGCTCTTCCCACGCAGCGAGGCCTCCGCCGCCGAGTCCGCCGAGAGCCTGGAGACGATGTTCGGCGAGCACGGCCTGGAGCGCATGACGGCCTTCTTCGCCTCCGCGCCGAACGGGTGACCGACTCGCGTGGCGCGACCGCGCGCGGCCGCACTCGTCTCATGGTCGGACATACCGACCATGAGACGAGTTGATGATGAGTCATTCACGCCGCACGGCCCTGCTCCCCGCCGCGGTCCTGCTGGCGGCCACGGCGGCCTGCGCCGGCCCCGCCCCGCAGCAGGGCGCCCAGCCCGCTCCCGTACCGGCCGCTCCAGCCGTGCCGGCCCCCGCCGACGACGGGCGGCGGCCGTTCACCCTGGTCGCCTCCGGGGACGTACTGCCGCACGCCTCGATCATCCGCCAGGCCCATGCCGACGCCGGGGGCAGCGGGTACGACTTCTCCAAGATGCTGGCCGGGGTCGAACCGGTGGTCTCGGCCGCCGACCTGGCGATCTGTCACATGGAGACGGTGTACGGCGCCGAGGGCGGGCCCTTCACCGGGTACCCGACCTTCAAGTCCCCGCCGGAGGTGGCCCGGGCGCTGCGGGACACCGGCTACGACTCCTGCTCCACCGCCTCCAACCACACCCTGGACGCGGGGGCCGCCGGGATCGACCGCACGCTCGGGGCGATGGACGCGGTCGGGCTCGGGCACGCCGGGTCGGCCCGCAGCGAGGAGGAGCGGGGGCGCCCCGCCCTGCTCAAGGCCGGCGGCGCGACCGTGGCCCAACTCGCCTACACCTACGACACCAACGGGATCCCGTTCCCCGAGGGGCGCCCCTGGGCGGTCAACCTGATCGACCGCGACCGCATCCTCGCCGACGCCCGCGCCGCCCGCCGGGCCGGTGCCGACGTGGTGGTGGTCAGCATGCACTGGGGCACCGAGTGGCAGGACGACCCCAATGAGCAACAGCTCACCCTGGCACAGGAGTTGACGGCCGCCCGGACCGACGGACGGCGCGACGTCGACCTGATCCTCGGCACCCACGCCCACATCCCGCAGGCCTACGAGCAGGTCAACGGCACCTGGGTGGTCTACGGGATGGGCGACCAGCTGGCCGGGGACATGTACAACTACACCGGCGCCTTCGACCCCCGGGGCAACCAGAGCTCGATCGCCCGGTTCACCTTCTCCCCGCCCACCGGTCCGAACGGGCCGTGGACCGTCAGCAAGGCCGAGTTCGTCCCGCAGCTGACGGACCTGACCACCAACCGGGTGCTCGACCTCACCGAGGCCGTCCGGCAGAACCCGGCGAACACCGACTGGGCCAAGGCGCTCGACCACATCCGCACCGTCGTCCTCAGCCGTGGCGGCGCCGACGCCGGCCTCACCACGGCCCCCTGACCGGGCGCCCGCGGGGCAGGTCTCACAGGTCCAGGACGACATCGCCGCACGGGACCGCCTGGCAGGTGAGCGCGGTCCCCTCGGGCAGTTCCTCCGAGGTCTCCACCAGGTGGCCGACCCGGCCCTCCAGCACGGTGCAGGCGCAGCTCTCGCACTGCCCGGCCCGGCAGCCACTGGCCATCGCGACCCCGGCCCGCTCGCCGAGGTCGAGCAGCGAGCCCGAGCGCGCGGTCCACTCGGCGTTGCGGCCCGAGCGCGCGAAGGTGACGGTGAAGCGGGCGTCCTCGGGCAGCTCCACCTCGCGGCGGGCCGCGCGGAACCGCTCGCTGAACACCTCGAAGGCCGGCACGCCGCGCTCGCGCAGCCCGGCGGTCAGGGCCCGGAGCATCGGCTCGGGGCCGCAGAGGTAGAACCGGGCCCGGCGGGCGAGCAGGCCCGGTTCGATGTCGTCCGCCGACGGGAAGCCCTCCCGGTCGTGGTCACGGCCCCGCAGGTCCTGGCCCGGCCGGGGCCGCGCGTAGTACGTGACCACGCGCAACTGCGGTATCAGCAGCTCCAGTTCGCGCAGCCGCTCGCGGAAGGGGTGGTCACCGCCGTGGGCGACGCCGTGGTGCAGGACGACCTCCGGGACGGTGCCGCCGCGGGCGGCCAGGGTCTCCAGGTGGCTGAGGAAGGGGGTGATGCCGATGCCGCCGGCCAGCAGCACGACGGGCGCGTCGGTGTCGGTGGGCACGCAGAAGACGCCGCTCGGGCTGCCCACCCGCAGCTCGTCGCCCACCCGCAGCCGCCAGTGGACGAAGGTGGAGAAGGCCCCGCCAGGCTGCAGTCGCACCGCCAGCCGGTACGCGCGGCGGCCGGGGTCGACGGCCGCGCCGGTGAGCGAGTAGCTGCGCGCGGTCCCGGGCTCCTCGGCCGCGACCGTGAGGTGCTGCCCCGGACGGAAGTCGGGCAGCGGGCCGCCGTCGGTGGGGGTCAGACGCAGCGTCAGCACGTCGGCGCCCTCGCGTTCCAGGGCGCCGACGGTGAACGGCCGGGTGCCCGCCCAGCCGGGCTGCCCGTCCACCGCCGTGACCTGGCAGGCCACCGCGCGCAGCGGCGCCGAGCCGCTGAGCGGGTCGACGACCGCATGGTCGACCAGGCGGTTGTAGTTGCTGCCCGCCTCGGAGAGCGGATCGGCACCGGGCAGGGCGAGGTCCGCGGCCTCCTGCCACCAGCCGTACTCGCCGACCACGACGCCGGGGTGCAGCGACCCGTCGAACCGGGCCCGCATCCGGATCGCGCCCGTGCGCGTGGCCAGCCGCAGCAGGTCGCCCTCCGCGATGCCGCGTGCGGCGGCGGTCTCCGGGTGGAGGTCGAGCTGCGGTTCGGCGGCCCGGCGGCGCAGCGCGTTGACGCCGCGGTGCTGGCTGTGGACGTAGGTGCCGTGCTTGGCGCAGGTCAGCAGCAGGGGGTGGTCGGCGTCGGTGGCGGCGGGCTCGCCCGGGGCGGCCTCGCGGTGCTCGGGCACCGGCGGGTAGCCGTGCTCCAGCAGCTTCTGCGAGTAGAGCTCGACCCGGCGGGTGGGGGTGCCGAAGCCGGCGACCTCGCCGTCGCCGGAGCTGCGGCGGTAGCGGCGCTCGCCCTCGGCGACCGGGACCCGCACCCCGCCCGGCCGCTCGCGCAGCTGGGCGACCGTCAGGCCGAGCGGCTCCAACTGCCAGTTCCAGGCGGCCTCGACGTCGCCGTCGAAGAACCGGTCGCCGAAGCCGAGCCGGCGGGCCAGCTCGAAGACCACCTCGGTGTCGGAGCGGGTGCCGGGCAGCGGTTCGACGATCCGCTGCCTCAACTGCACCTGCTCCTGGGCCCGGTGGCCGACCTCGAAGCCGAACCGCAGCGCCTCGTGCTCGTAGGCGCTGTTGACCGGCAGCAGCAGGTCCGCGCTCGCGCTGGTGGGGTTCTCGAACAGGTCGAGGTGGACCTGGAAGTCCAGCGCCCGCAGCGCCCGCGCGGTGGCGTCCGAACCGGGCTGGGACACCACCAGGTTGGAGCCGAACCCGACCAGGGCACGGACCGGGTAGGGCTCGCCGTCCTCGATCGCCCGGCGCAGGTCGCCCGCGTTGACGTAGCCGGAGGCGGGCGGTCCGAGCGGGTGCCGGTCGAGGCCGAGTGCCTTGGCGCGCTGTCCGGGGGCGAGGTCGGCGAAGGTGCTCGCCGGGCGGTACGGCGGCGGGGGTGCGAGCAGGTTGCCGCCGGGCGCGTCGAAGGAGCCGGTCAGCGCGTAGAGGGTGGCGAGGGCGCGTTCGGTCTGCGCGGCGTTGGCGCTCTGGCCGACGCCGGTCCAGCCGTAGTATGTCACCGAGCCGCCGCCGCGCACCTGCGCGCCGATCTCGGCCGCCAGGTCGTGGATCTGTTCCGGCGTCAGCCAGGTGGCGGCCGCGGCCCGGTCGAGGGGCCAGTGCGCGCAGGCGCGGGCGTAGTGCTCGAAGGCGGGGCCGCAGTGGACCACCGCCCCGGTGCGGGTGCGGACCGGGTGACGGCCCCTCAGCGCGAAGCGCTCCGGACACACCGCCGCCCGCCGGGTGTCGTACGGCACGGCGGCCCGGGCCTCCTGGTCCCAGGTGACGAAGGCCTGGCCGCCGTCGCCCGCCGGGTGTTCCGCGAGCTCGCCCGCCCGCAGGAAGCGGCCGTCGTCCTCCCGCACCAGCAGCGGGGCGTTGGTCCAGGCGCGGACGAACTCCTCGTCGTACCAGGCGTTCTCGATCAACTGGTGGGCCAGCCCGAGCGCCAGCGCGGCGTCCGCGCCCGGGCGGACCCGCAGCCAGCGGTCGGCGCGCAGCGCGCTGGTGGAGCGGCGCGGGTCGACGACGGCGAGCCCGGTGCCGTTCGCCTGGGCGGCCGAGAGCGCGGCGGACTGGGAGAGCCAGGTCTTGGCGGGGTTGAACCCCCAGAGCACGGCGAGGCCCGCGCGCGCGTAGTCGGGCGGCGGGATCGGGCAGCCGAAGGTGAAGGCGTGCGCGACGTCCTTGTGCCAGTTGCAGATCTCGGCGCTGTAGACGGTGTTGGGGCTGCCGAAGCGGCGCACGAAGCGCTCGATCCACTCGGTGGCGTCCGACACCATGGTGCCGCTCGGCGTGGCGACCGCGAAGGCGACCGCCTCGGGGCCGTGCTCGGCGGCGACCGCGGCCAGCCGCCCGGCGATCTCGTCCAGCGCCTCGTCCCAGCCGACCGGCCGCCAGCCCGGGTCGGGGTCGGTCTTGGGGGTGGTGCGGCGCAGCGGTGTGGTCAGGCGCCTGCTGCCGTGGGCGATCTCGGGTGCGGCGCGGCCCTTGGGGCACATCGCCGCCCCGTTCGGATGGTCCGGGTCGGGGCGCACGGCGGTGATCCGGCCGTCCTCGACCGTGTACACCGCCGCGCACCTCGACTTGCACAGGGTGCAGAATCCGCGCTTCTCCTCGACCATCCCAGGCCCTCCGGGTGCCGCTCGCGGTCGCCCGCCGAGCCCTGCCGTCTCGCACCCATTGCACCGCGGCCCCGTCGCCCCGCCCACCCGCCGACGGTCCCCGACGGGAGGGTCGGAGGGCCCCGTCAGGCGGGGCGGACGACCCGGAGGGTGGTGGCCAGACGGTCCGGGGTGCCGGGGGCGGCCACCAGGTCGCGGCCGATCCGGCCGGTCTCCACGCAGACGAAGCCGCGGTAGCCCTCGTCGGCGAGGTCGGCCATCTCCTTGGAGAGCCGCGCGCCCGGGTTCCACACCACCACGTCGCTGTGGCCGCTGTGGTGGACCTCGATCGTGCGGCCGAGGCCGGCGTCGTCGACCGGGGTGAGGTCGGCCGGGGCGGTGTAGGTGCGGTCGACCCGCTCGTCCAGGACGACCGAGCCGGGGCCCCGGCCGTCGCCGGCGGCGACCCGGTCGTGGTAGTCGGCGCCCAGGCCGGAGACGGTGGTCCGGTCGGCGGCGCCGACGTGCAGGTAGGTGTGCAGGGCGCCGGTGCTCCGGTGCTCACCGGCCACCTCCAGCTCCACCGTGCAGTCGCGGCCCAGCCGGATCCGCACCGTCGCGGTGAAGGCGTGCGGCCAGAGCGCCAGCGTCCGCTCGTCCTCGCTCAGGGCGAGGGTCAGCTCCACGCCCTCCGCCGTCTCCTCGGTGCCCGCGAGCTCCCACTCCACCACCCGGGCGAAGCCGTGCGAGGGCGAGCCCGCCGGGCCGAACCACGGCCAGCAGAGCGGCACCCCGCCGCGGATCGCCACGCCCTCGGTCCATGACGACTCGTCACTGACCCACACCACCGGCTGCTCGCCGCTCGGCTGCCAGGTCACCAGCTGCGCCCCCTGCAGGCTCACCACGGCCCGGCCGGCCGGGTGGTCGACCACCACCACCGGGATCGCGCCCTTCTGGCGCAGCGTCACGGACGGGGACAGCTCCTGGCGGACGGGCAGGGCGAGGAAGTTCTCGGGCACGATGGGGTCCTTCACGGGTTCGGTCGGCGCAGTGAGGTCATTATCGGCAACCGCCGGCCGATCACCGCACTCCGTCGGGTCCGGACCGGACCACCGGAAGCGCCCCGGACCGCCCGCACCCGGCACTACGCTGAGCGGATCGCCTGCACCGCCGGGGAGTTGACGCCCCGTCGGGCGCGGCACGTGTGCCTGGGGAGGGGTGCCCATGTCCGACGCGGAGCGCGCGGACCGGTCCGGGGCGAGACAGAACCTGCTGGACCTGTTGCAGCTGGCGGGTGACTTCGTCGTCCCGGGCTTCGCGGCCGGGGGGCTGGACCGGCCGGTCGGCCGCCTGGTGGTGCTGGACGGCCTGGAGCCGCCGGCCTCGCAGGGCGACCTGCTGGTCGCGGTCGGGGTCGATCCGCACACCGAGGGGGCGGTGGACCTGGTCCGCCGGATGGGTGCGGCCGGGGTGGCCGGGGTGCTGTTCCGTCCGGTGGAGACCGGCACCGGGCACGGGGCGCTGGGCGAGGCGGCCGCGGCGGCGGGCACGGCCGTGCTCTTCCGCAGCCGGTGGACCGACTGGCCGACCGTCATCGGCATCCTGCAGGCGGGGCTGTCGGTCACGCCGCGGCCCCGGATCGCCACCGTCCCGCTGGGCGACCTGCCCCGGCTGGCGGAGGCGATCGCGCTCCAGGTGAACGGATCCGTGACGATCGAGGACACGTCCTTCAACGTGCTCGCCTACTCGCCCGTCGGTGAGGACGTGGACTGGGTCCGGATCCGGACCATCCTCGGCCAGGCCCCGCCGGCCGACCGGCGCGACGACATGCGGAACGCCGGCTTCGACCGCGACCTGCTGCGCTCGGACCGGGTGCTGTACCGCAAGGCCCAGGGCGAGGCCCCCGAGCGTCTGATCGTGCTGGTCCGGGCGGGTGACGTCCCACTGGGTTCGATCTGGGTGGCGGCGGAGGGGAACCGGCCGTTGGACACCCCGGCCAACCGTGAGGCCCTGCGGGTCGCGGCGCAGTCGGCCGCGGCCCACCTGCTGCACGACCGGGCCCGCCGGGAGGGCCAGGACCAGCTCCTGCTGGAGGCCGTCCGGGTGCTGCTGGAGGGCCACGGGTCCGCCGAGCTGCTGGCGGCGCGGACCGGGCTGCCGCAGGCGCGGCGGTGCGCGGTCCTGTCGGTCGGCATCAGCGCGGGCACCGGCTCGGGCGCGGGCACCGGCTCGGGCACCGGCAGCGGCACCGGTTCGGACTCCGGCTCCGGCGGCCCGGCGGACGCCCGGACGCGCGGCCGGATGGTCGAGGCCGCGTTCCGGCACTGCACCGAACGCGGCGAGGTGGCGGTGGTGGTGCCCTCGCAGGAGGGCGTGCTCGTCCTGCTGGGCGACCTGCCGAAGGAGCTGACGCGGGCTCAGGAACGGGTGCGGCTGACCGCCGAGTCGCTGGCCGCGGAGCTCTCGCGGCGGTCGGGGCTGACGGCCCGGGTCGGCATCGGCGAGGTGAGCGACCGGCTCGACGCGGCACCCGACTCCCGCCGGACGGCCGATCTGGCGCTGGGCGGCCTGCTGTTCGGGCGCGGCCCGGAGCCCTGCGCCCGGGTCGGCGAGGTCGCCGGGGCGGTCGCGCTGCTGCGCTTCGCCGAGGCCCTGCGGGCGGTCGGGCCGCTGCCGGTGGAGACCCCGGTGACCAGGCTGCTCGCCTCCTCGCACAAGGACGTGGCCTCCCTGGTCGAGACCCTGCGCACCTTCCTGGCGCAGCCGGGCGAGAAGGCCCGGGCGGCGAAGGCGCTGGGCGTGCCCGGCAACACGTACGCCTACCGCCTGGACAGCACGGTCGTGCGGGAGAGCGGGATCGACCTGGACGACCCCGACGCCCGGCTGCTGGCCCAGCTCCAACTGCTGCTGCTCCGCGGCTCGGTGGCCGGGGAGGGGTGAGGTTCGGCGCTCCGCGCGAGGAGACCGCCCCGCCTTCGCCGTACGGCGCGAGAGCGGGCCGGTCTCCCCCGCTGCGGCGCCCGGCGGCACCACCGTTCCCGCAGGTTTCCGGTGCGGCCCACGGAGCCGGGACCGCCGCCGCCCATGCTTCGTCGCGCCGCACGAGGGAGACGGCGCAAGCCCGGTCAGCGGCCTGAAGACGATCCCGGCGCCCGACGGGCACTCTGTTCGCACGGCCCGCCGGGACCACCGGAACGAGCGGGCCGCGCGACCGAGACGACCGGACGGAGAGCGGCACCGTGACCAACCCTCAACTGGCGGCCCTGCACGGCCCCGAACGACGTGAGCTCATCCTGGGGGCGGCGGTGCGCCAGGGGCTGCTGTCCCCCGAGGACGCGCCGCTCGCGGGCTTCCTCGACCTCGACGCCGTGGCCGCGACCGTGGAGGCGCTGCACCGCGCCTTCCCCGGGTCGGTGCGGGTGCTGCACGCCTTCGCGGCCAAGGCCAACAGCCTGGTCCCGGTGCTGCGGCGGCTGCGGGACCTGGGCATGGGCTGCGAGGTGGCCAGCCCCGGCGAGTTCGCGCAGGCGCTCGCCGCCGGGTTCGAGCCGGAGCGGATCGTCTTCGACTCCCCCGCCAAGACCCGCCGCGAGCTGGCCCTGGCGCTCGAACTCGGGACGGCGGTCAACATCGACAGCTGGCAGGAGCTGGCCCGGGTCGACGAACTGCTGGCGGGCCGCCGGAGCGGATCCGGCACCACGGACTCGCGGATCGGGGTGCGGGTCAACCCGCAGATCGGCGGCGGCACCATCGGGGCGATGAGCACCGCCACCGCGACCTCCAAGTTCGGCATCGCGCTCGCGGACGAGGGCAGCACCGAGCGGCTGGTCGCGGCCTTCCGGGACCGGCCCTGGCTGACCTGGCTGCACTGCCACGTCGGCAGCCAGGGGTGCCCGCTGGACCTGATGGCGGAGGGCGTCGCCGCCACCGTCACCCTCGCCCAGAAGATCAACGGCGAACTGGGCCGCCGTCAGGTGGTCGGCCTGGACATCGGCGGCGGCCTGCCGGTCAACTTCGCCGACGACCGGGCCACCCCCGGCCACCAGGACTACGTCGAGCTGCTGCGGGCGCACGTACCCGCGCTGTTCTCCGGCGAGTTCGCCCTGGTCACCGAGTTCGGCCGCTCGGTGCTGGCCAAGAGCGGCTTCACCGCCGCCTACGTGGAGTACACCAAGAACTCCGGCGGCCGGGCGATCGCGATCACCCACGCCGGAGCGCAGGTGGCCACCCGGACGGTCTTCGCCCCGGACTCCTGGCCGCTGCGGGTGACGGCGCACGACGCGACCGGGGCCGCCAAGCGCGGAGCGCCGGTCGAGCAGGACGTGGCCGGACCGGCCTGCTTCGCCGGCGACCTGGTCGCCCGGGCCCGCCCGCTGCCGCTGCTGGAGCCGGGCGACCTGGTCGCGCTGCTCGACACCGGTGCCTACTACACCTCGACCCCGTTCTCCTACAACAGCCTGCTGGAGCCCGCCGTCCACGGGGTCACGGTGGCGGCGGACGGGGCCGTGCGCTTCGAGACGCTGCGCGCCGCGCAGACCCTCGAGGACCTGCTGCACCGCACCGGTGGGTGAGCCTTCCCCCGGTCCGGTGGTCGTACCTCCCCCGTCCGCCCCGTCCGTCCCGAAGGAGTGTCATGCCCCGTTCGCGCCGCCGTCAGCCGCCACCGTCCGCCCCGCGCCCGCCGGGCCGCCGCTTCCGGCGGGCCGACCACGTCGTCGTGCTGGTCGTCGTCCTGGTCCTCGCCTCGGGCCTGGCGCTGGCCGGCGTCCCCACCCTGACCGTGCTGGAACTGCTCACGGGCGCCGGCGGCGTGGCCATGGGCCTCGCGCAGTACCGGCCGGCGTACGCCCGGCCCCGCCACCGGCCGCGGTGAGGCCCGCCGCCGTCCACCGCGCGGACCGCCACCGAGCGGCTGAGTCCCGTGCCGGGCCGCCGGCCCGGCCGGGTCAGCGCTGGAAGATGCCGGTCAGGACGCTCCACCAACTGCGCCGCTGCCCCGGCACGGCCGCGCCCCGGTGGCCGCGCCCGGCCGCGACGGCGGGCGGCACCACGGGCGGGGCGGGCGGAGCGGGCGGCGGGGTCGCGGGGACGGGGGCGGCGGCCGTGTCCCTCGGGGCCGGGGACCGCGGTGTGAAGCGCACCGGGAGCTCCACCAGGTGCCGGGAGAGCCAGGCCGAGGTCCAGGTCAACTCATCCTCGCCGATCGCGAGTTGGAGGTCGGGAAGCCGGGCCAGCAGGATGTCGATGCCGGTCTCCGCGACGGCCCGCCCGATGTCCTGGCCCGGGCACTCGTGCGGTCCGCCGCCGAAGGCCAGGTGGGCGCGGTTGCCGTGCAGCGGCTTGGAGAGGTCGGGCCGGACGGCCGGGTCGACGTTCCCGGCGGCGAGGCCGAGCAGCAGCATGTCGCCGGACTTGATCTGCTGCCCGCCGAGTTCGGTGTCCCCGGTGGCCCAGCGCCCGGCGACCAGGGACATCGGCGCGGAGTCCCAGAGCACCTGGTCCAGGGCGTCCGGCAGCGTCATGTGACCGCCCGACAGGTGGGCGCGGAAGCGGCGGTCGGTGAGGACCATCTTCAGGGTGTCCGCGATCAGGTTGACCGTCGACTCGTTGGCCGCCAGCAGCACCACCCGCAGGTGCTCCAGCACCTCGTCGTCGGTGAGTCCGGCCTCGTGCTGCATCAGCCAGGAGACCAGGTCGGCCCCGGGGGCCACCCGCTTGCGCTCCATGGTGCGGCGCAGCGTGGCCACCACGTAGTCGTTGCTGGCGATGGCGGTCTCGGTGCCCTTCATCAGGTCCCGTGCCGCCTCGACCAGCCGGGGCCCGAACTCCTCGGGCATGCCGACCACGTGGGTCATCACCAGCATCGGCAGGTGCTCGGCGAACTGGGAGATCAGCTCGGCCCGGCCGGTCGGCCCGAACTCCTCGATCAGCTGGTCGGCGAAGCGGGTGACGTAGCGTCGGATGCCCCGCCGGTCGAAGCGGTTGAGGCCGTCGGTGACGGCGCCGCGCAGGCGGCGGTGCTCCGGGCCGTCGGCGAAGACGCACAGCGGCTGCCAGGCGATCACCGGCATCAGCGGGGAGTCGGCGGCGACCAGGCCCTCCTGGAAGGCCGTCCAGCGGCGGGAGTCCCGGGAGAACCGGGAGGGGGTGCGCATCGCGGTGAGGTTGGCCGAGTGGCCGAGGATCAACCAGGCCGGGAGGTCGCCGTGCAGCAGCACCGGCGCCACCTCGCCGTGCTCCGCGCGCAGCTTCTCGTACAGGCCGGCCGGGTCCGCCTCCGCCTCGGGGCCGTACAGCCGCCGCAGGCCCTCGGCGCCCAGGCCGTGGGCACCGAAGTCGCGGGTGCCCGCGCCGTGGGCCGGACAGCCGGGCGGCGGGGTGGCTGACGCGTCGTCACTGTACGGGTTGGTCACGGCATCTCCGGGGGTCTCGTGGGGGACGGCGGGTGGTGGGTGTCAGCGCGCGGGGGCGGCCGAGCGGTCGTACAGGTAGCGCATCAGGGCCATCAGCACGTCACGACTCGAACTACGGCTCCTGGCATCGCAGTTGACGATCGGGACCTCGGGGGGAAGGTCGAGGGCGGCCCTCAGGTCCTCGACGGGGTGGGACGGCGATTCGGGGAAGGTGTTGGCGGCGACCACGAAGGGCACCCCGCTGTCCTCCAGCCGCCCGATGACGTCGAAGCTGACCTCCAGCCGGCGGGTGTCGACCAGCACCACCGCACCGAGGGCGCCGTCGAACAGGCCGTTCCAGAGGAACCAGAACCGCTCCTGGCCGGGGGTGCCGAAGACGTACAGCACCAGCTCCTCGTTGATGCTGATCCGGCCGAAGTCCATCGCCACCGTGGTGGAGGTCTTGCGCTCGATGCCCTCGGTGTCGTCGACGTCCGCACCCGCCTGGGTCATCGTCTCCTCGGTGGTCAGCGGGCGGATCTCGCTCACCGAGGAGACCAGGGTCGTCTTGCCGACGCCGAAGCCGCCCACGATCACCACCTTGACCGCCGTGGCGGCCGAGTCCGGCAGCAGGTCGTCCCCGCGCGGCCCGGGGAGCGCCGGGAGCGCCGGGTCAGAGCCTCTGAAGTCCATTGATCACCGCTTCCAACAGGGCGATGTCGGGAAGGATCGCCTTCGGTACTCCGGCGCGGGCCTCGATCCGCCGCTCGGCGAGGAGGTCCGCCAGCAGCACGGTGACCACGCTCACCGGCAACCTGAGGTGGGCCGAGATCTCGGCCACGGACAGCGGCGACTCGCAGACCCGCAGGATCGCCGCGTGCTCCGGCTGCATGGTCGGCGTCGGCTCCGAGCGGGCGACGATCAGGGTCACCAGGTCGAACACGGCCCGGTCGGCCGCCCCGCTGCGACCCCTGGTGATCACGTACAGGCGCTCGGGCCGGCCCACGTCCCAGTCCTGTCCGTCCGCGTTCATCCGCCGTCCGCGCCGCACCCGTCCACCGTCCCTCGACCCACCGGACTCCCCTCGGCGGCAAGCCCGTTCACACGACCTGCTCGGCTCGGCGCGGCGGCGTGCTGAGGTGCTCGCCGATCCTGGCGACCAGGTCACGCATCCGCTGGCCCATCAGCCCGGCGTCCACGCCCTCGTCGGCCAGCACCGCCAGGAAGGCCCGGGCTCCCGCCGCCATCAGGTAGAAGAAGCCGCCGCCCATCTCGATCACCACCAGGCGCATCCGGCGGTCCCCGTGCGGGAACTCGTGCCCCACCGCGGCCGCCAGGCTCTGCAGCCCCGCGCAGGCGGCGGCCAGCCGGTCGGCGGCGTCGGTGCCGGCGCCGTACTGGGCCATCCTCAGACCGTCGGCGGAGAGCACCACGATGTGGCGGGTGTGCGGGACACCGTCCGCCAGGTCCTTGAGCATCCAGTCCATGTTGGTCCGTTGCTGATGCTGGGTCACAGGTCGCCCTTCCTGGCCGGGTATTCGCTGGTGTGGTCGCCCGGTGCCCCGCTCCCGGCCGACGGCGCCTGGCCGTTCACCCCCTCGTGGAACGCGGCCAGCCAGACGCCGGGCTGCACCGCGCCGGGGTCCTGCGCCGGCGGGGGCGGCGGAGCGGGCGCGGTCCTCCCGGAGGGTGCGGCGTGCCGGCGGCGCTGCGGCAGCCCGGTCGGGGTCTCGGTGCCCGGCGTCCACGGCTGGACGACCGGCACCGTCGGCGGGATCACCGGCCGCTGCTGCGCCGAGGGTTGGACCGGGAGCGCCTGCGAGTCGGAGGTGACGCCGATGCCGTGCGCCCGGCCGGTGGCCCGCGCCGTGGTGATCAGCTCCTGGGGGACGATCAGCACGGCGCGCACGCCGCCGTACGCGGACGGCCGGAGCGAGACCTGGAAGCCGTACGCCTGCGCGAGGCGTCCGACCACCGCGAGACCCAGCCGGGGCGTCTCGCCGAGGTCGTTCAGGTCGATGCCCTCCTGCGCCTCACGGAGCATCAGCTCGGCCCGGGCCCGGCCCTCCTCGCTGAGACTGAGGCCGCCGTCCTCGATCTCGATCGCGATGCCGGTCTGCACCTCGACCGCGGTCAGGTGCACGTTGGTGTGCGGTGGCGAGTAGCGGGTCGCGTTGTCCAGCAGTTCGGCCAGCGCGTGGATCAGCGGCTCGGCGGCCGGGCCGACCACCGCGACCTCGGAGACCGGGTGCAGCTCCACCCGCTGGTAGTCCAGGATCCGCGAGATGCCACCGCGCAGCACGCTGTACAGCGGCACCGCCCGGCTCCACTGACGGCCCGGCCGCGCCCCGCCGAGCACCGCGATCGAGTCGGCCAACCGCCCGACCAGCGCGTTGCCGTGGTCGAGCCGGAGCAGGTCCTCGAAGACGGCCGGGTCGTTGCCGTGCCGGTCCTCCATCTCCCGCAGGTCCTGCGCCTGCCGGTGCACGATCGCCTGCACCCGCCGCGCGATGTTCACGAACGCCCGCTGCGCGGACTCGCGCAGACCCTCCTCCGCGTCCACCGCCTCCAGCACGGTGCGCAGCACCGCCTGCCGGGCGGCCCTGAACTCCGGGCCGGCGCCGCCGTCGTGGGTCTCGTAGGCCTTCAGCACGTCCTCGGTGAACTCACCGCGCTGCAGCCGCGCGACCGTCTCCGGCAGGATCACCCTGGCCAGCCGGACGGTCTCCGCCTCCTGCCGGAGCAACTGCTCGCGCAGCTCCCGCCCCTGCCGGGCGTACCGCTCCCGCAGCTCGGTCAACTCCCGCCCACGACGCACCACTTGGGCCGCCAGCAGGGCCACCGCCCCGGTGCCCACCGCGCCGCACCAGACCACCCCGGCCCGCGCCCCGGCCCCGGTCAGCACCGCGGCCGCCACCGCCACGGCCGGCGTCACCACCACCGGCAGCAGCCACCCGAGGGCCGCCCCGGACCACCGGCTCATGGGTGACGGTCCAGCACGAAGCATCAGCGTCCTCAAAGGGTCGTAGGGGTACGGGCGGAGCACCGGTCACGCTCTTCCTCCGCTCCGCCTCGGTGCAGGCACCAGCCTTCCGCCGCCCCGCCCGCCTCACACCCGACTCCGCCCCCGTTTCCCCCGTGCGGGCGACCCTCCCGGAGAACCGCCCCGCCCCCGAACGGTCCGTGCTACGTCACGGCCGCCGGGCCGGATCGCACCGATCACCGACCCCGCCTTCCGCGTTCCACTCCTAAACTACTAAGGTTCCTAGGAGTAAGTGTCCGGAAGTCGACCGAGGAGCCGTCCGTGGGAAAGCGCCGCAAGCCGAGTCCGCCGAGCCGTGCCAAGCTCGCCGTCCTGACCACCGCGGCGGCGGGCACAGCGGTCCTGGCCTCCTCCACCACGGCCTACGCGGCGCCCAAGCCCGACCTCGCGACCGTCAAGAAGCAGGTCGACGCGCTGTACGAGGAGGCGGAGGCCTCCATCGAGCGCTTCAACGGCGCGGAGGAGAAGGCCAAGAAGCTCCAGGCCGAGGCGAACCAGCTGCAGACCCAACTCGCCGAGGGCCAGGAGAAGCTGAACGCCGTTCAGGGCCAGCTCGGCGCCCTGGCCGCGGCCCAGTACCGCAACGGCGGCGTCGACCCCTCGCTCCAGCTGATGCTCAGCTCCGACCCGGACACCTACCTCCGCCAGGCCTCCGCCCGCGACCAGGAGGCCGACACCCAGCTCGCCCTGCTGCGCCAGGCCCAGCGGCAGCAGCAGCGGCTGGACCAGCAGCGCGCCGAGACCGCCGCCACCCTCGCCGCCCTGGACGCCAACCACAAGGCGCTGGCCGAGGAGAAGGGCAAGGTCCAGACGAAGCTGGCCGAGGCCAAGAAGATCCTCAACTCCCTCACCGCCGCCGAACGCGCCCAGGTCGACGTGGACGAGGCCGGCCGCGCCTCGCGCGGCGCCGCCGACCGCACGGACCTGACCGACCTGCCGCAGGTGCCGGCCAGTGGCCGCGCCGCCGCCGTCCTCAAGTTCGCCCAGGCCCAGCTCGGCAAGCCCTACATCTGGGGCGCCGAGGGCCCGGCCGGCTTCGACTGCTCCGGCCTCACCCTGCGCGCCTGGGAACAGGCCGGCGTCCGGCTCCCCCGGGTCTCCCAGGACCAGTGGAACGCCGGCACCCGCATCCCCCGCGCCAACCTCCAGCCCGGCGACCTGGTCTTCTTCTACTCCGACCTGCACCACGTGGGCATCTACATCGGCAACAACAAGATGATCCACGCCCCCCGCACCGGCAAGAACGTCACCGTCCTCGACCTGCAGTACATGCCCGACTACATGGGGGCCGTCCGCCCCGGCTAGCACTATCCTGGAGGTCCGGGGCGTACGCGGTGCCACCGGGGGGCGGGGGCGGCGGTGTGAACACCCGTCGTCGGCATCACAGTTGGGCGTCGCCCGCTCGCTGACTGTAGGCATCCCATGCCAGAGATCATCTTCTCCGCCGTCAGGCCCCAGGGGCTGCAGTGCCCGCTGTGCCACGCCGCCGTCGAAGCCGAGTACCTGGACACCGCACCCGACTTCGACGGCATCAGACGCTACGTGTGGGGCCCCGGCCCGTGCCGCAACCCCCAGTGCTCACGCGCCTCGAAGCCGACCCGCTGACGAGGCCTCACCAGTCGGAGTTGCCCGCGCCCAGGCCCAGCAGCACCTGGTCGAAGGTGTTGCCGTCGTTGTCGTCGGTGTACGACATCGCGAGCGTGCCGAACGGCGATGAGGCCACCGCGAGTTGCTCCTGCCGGCCGGTCGCCGTCTGGCTGACGGACCCGGCCGGCAGTCGGCCGGCGAAGGTGCCGTCGGGGTTGAGGCCGCGGGCCCACACCGCCGGATCCGCGCCGGTGACGCTCCAGCCGACCACCGCGTCGCGCTGGTCGTCGATCCCCACCGTCGGGCGCCCGGCCCCGGCTCCCGAGGAGACCTCGACCTCGGCCGCGCCCGGGGCGCCGTTCGCGGTGAAGGAGCGGGCCCAGACGCCCCGGGTGCCGGTGTGGTCGGACTCCCAGGCCACCGCGAAGTCGCCGTTGAAGTCGGCCGCCACGGACGGGTGTTGCTGCTGCCCGCCGCCGAGGCTGTTGGCGCTGCGGCGGGTCAGGGCGACGGCGCCGTTCGCCTTGGCGAGCTTCACCAGACCGATCTGGTCGTAGCCGTTGCCGTCGGTGTCCTCGTCCCAGACCACCACCGCGTCGCCCGAGGCGGAGGTCGCGACGTCCGGGTTGTGGTGCGCACCGCCGGTCGCGTTGACCGTCACCTCGTAGGCCTTGGTGGTGGTCCCGGTGTACCCGGCCGCCTTCACCGTCGCCGCCGCAGTGCCCTGGACGTCCTCCCAGACCACCGAGAACGCCACCGCCGTGGTGCTGCCCGGCGCGCCGTCCGGGTCCACCGCGACCCGCGGGTGGACCTGCTGGCCGTCGGTGTTCGCGTTGGCCCGGCCGGAGCCGAGCACCGCGCCGGCCGGGGAGAGCACCCGGTAGACGATGTTGTAGAGCCCGTTGCCGTCCGGGTCCTCCGCCCAGACCACGACGGCGTTGCCCCGGTCGTCGAGCCCCACGTCGGGCTGGACGTGCCGCCAGGCCGCACCCGCCGTCCCGCCGGCCGAGAGCTTCTGTTCGTACGCCGAGACGCCGTTGCGGTACAGCCGCACCCAGACGTCGCTGTGCGCGTCGTCCCCCGGGTTGGTGGAGTCGCGGTCGTCCTCCCAGACCACCGCGACGTCCCCGAGCCGATTGGCCGCGATCGAGGAGGAGTCCTGGTCGCCACTGGCGTCGCTGTTCGCGGTCGTCCAGGACGAGGGCCCGGCCGCCGAGGCCGGGGCGGACAGGGCGAGGACGGCGGCGAAGGCGGCGAGGGCCGCGCCGATCACGGAGAGCTTACGCATCGGCCAACCCCGGCTGTCCGTCGTGGATGATGAAGGTCCGGGCGGTGGTCGCCGCCGCGCCGTGCTCGGTCACCGTCGCCACCGAGCGGAAGTCGGCGGTCAGCCGGGACGGCGTGACCCAGGTGCGGACGTAGCCGCGCTGGTTGGAGTAGAAGCGCAGGTGCGGGTTGTACGCCCCGTTGGGGATCGTCGTGGTGGTGCTGCCGTTGCCGCCGCTGGTGATGGAGGTGCAGACCAGCTCGGTGCCGATGGTCGCCGAGTTCGGGTTCGCGTAGTCGGCCTTGAGGTCGTTGCCCCAGGAGGCGTGCACGTCGCCGGTGAGGACCACCGGGTTGCGCACGCCCCGGTCGACGATGCCCTGCTGGATCCGCGCCCGGCTGGCCCGGTAGCCGTCCCAGGCGTCCATGTTCATCGCACCGGCGGCGTTCACGTTCCGGGCGAAGAAGACCTGCTGGCCGATCAGGTCCCAGGTGCCCAGGCGCTGGCCGAGCCCGTCGAGCAGCCAGGACTCCTGCGCGGTGCCGGTGATCGAACGGCTCGTCAGGTCGGCGTCGGCGCAGACCTTCGTCCCGTCGCCGCAGGCCTGGTCGTCGCGGAACTGCCGGGTGTCGAGCATGTGGAAGGTGGCCAGGGTGCCCCAGCGGACCCGGCGGTAGAGCTGGATGGCGTTGCCGGACGGCGTCGCGGCGGCCCGCAGCGGCATGTTCTCGAAGTAGGCCTGGTAGGCGGCGGTGCGCCGCGCGGTCCACTGGGCCGCCGTCAGCACCGGGCTGCTGTCGGCCCGGACCGTGCCGGCGTAGTTGTTCTCCACCTCGTGGTCGTCCGGCACCACCAGCCACGGCGCGATCGCGTGCGCGGCCTGCAGGTCCGGGTCGGTGCGGTAGAGCGCGTAGCGACGGCGGTAGTCGGCCAGCGAGACGATCTCGCTGCCGAGGTGCTGCCGCACGCCGCCGGTGCCGGCGCCGCCCTCGTAGATGTAGTCGCCCAGGTGCAGGATCACGTCGGGGCGGTCGTCGGCCATCCGCCGGTAGGCGGTGTAGTAGCCGCTCTCGTAGTGCGCGCAGGAGGCGAAGGCCATGGTGAAGTCCCGCCCCACGGTGCCGAGCGCCGGCGCGGTGCGGGTCCGGCCCACCGGGGAGATGAAGCCCTGGGCCCGGAAGCGGTAGTAGTACTCCGCGTCCGGCGCCAGCCCGCCGGCCAGCACGTGCACCGCGTGGGCCTGCGCGTAGCGGGCGGTGACGGTGCCGGAGCTCACCAGGGTGGTGAAGTTCTGACTGGCCGACACCTGCCAGTCGACGGTCACGTCGGCGTTGGGCATGCCGCCCTGGCCGTCCGCGTTGGTCGGCGACGGGGCCAGACGCGTCCAGAGCACCACGCTGCTGTCGTCCGGTTCCCCGGAGGCGACGCCGAGCGTGAACGGGAAGGGGGTGGAGGCGGCGGCCGACGGCTGGGCCGTCGCACCGAGCTGGAGCGCGGCGGCGCCCGTGGTGGTGAGCCCGCCAAGGATGAAGATGCGGCGACTGAGGTTGCTCATGACCGTCCATGCTCAGGGAGCCGGGTGAACTCCCGTCACTGCGCAGGGGAAGGCCGGGTGACGCGCCTGCGGAGCTAGTTGGAGTCCCCTGCCGTGGCCCGCCGGGCGGACCACTCCCGTTCGGCGACGGCCAGGCCGCGCTCCAGCGTCGCGACGAACTCCCCGCGGCCCACCGTCACCGCCACCGGATCTCCGGGGGCACCGCCGTCCAACTCCCGTACCCGGCAGGCGAGGTGCAGCGACTCCCCGTCCGGGAACGCGAACGCCGTCACCTGGTCGGTGCACTCGCCCCACTCCAGGAACCCGCACCGCGCGAGCGCGGCCCCGCCGTCATCCGCGCCCTCCCCGCACGTCCACCGCTCGGCCGCCAGGAACGCCTCGACCGGCTCGGTGAACCCCTCCGGCAGCTCCGCCGGCTCGCGGAAGCGCCGCAGCTCGTCCTCCAACTTCTTGACCAGCAACGGCGGGTAGAACGCGTTGTCCCACGCGTTCACGTGCGCCCCGCCCACGAACACGTCCACGCACAGCAGTTGTGCGTCCCGCTCCACGTGGAACTCCAGCGCGAAGCCGTCCCGCGCGCCGATCAGCACGCGGCGTCGATCTCGGCGACCAGGCCCTCGATCAGGGCCTTGATCGCGTCGCGGATCGGGCGGACGGCCTCGACGCCCTGGCCGGCCGGGTCCTCCAACTGCCAGTCCAGGTAGGTCTTTCCGGGGAAGTACGGGCAGGCGTCGCCGCAGCCCATGGTGATCACGTAGTCGGAGGCCTGGACGGCCTCGGTGGTCAGCACCTTCGGCCGCTGGTCGGAGATGTCGATGCCGAGCTCGGCCATCGCCGCGACCGCGGCGGGGTTGACCTGGTCTCCGGGGATCGATCCGGCGGAGCGGACCTCGACGCGGTCACCGGCGAGGTGGCGCAGGAACCCGGCGGCCATCTGGGAGCGGCCCGCGTTGTGGATGCAGACGAACAGCACGGAGGCGGCTGGAGCGGTGGTCATGGCGGTCCTTGGGCTTGGGTTCCTCCCGGGCGTCGGCTAACGTATCAGCCCATGGTGACGTCAGTCGACAGTGATGTGTTGAAGGCCTTGGCCGACCCGCTGCGGAGGCGGATCGTCGAGCTGCTGGCCCGGGAGGCGCTGTGCACCACCCACCTCGTCGAGGAGACGGGCGCCAAGCAGACCAACCTCTCCAACCACCTGAGGATCCTGCGCGACGCGGGCCTGGTGGACACCGAGCCGTGCGGTCGCTTCACGTACTACTCGCTCCGCCCCGCCGCGCTCACGGCCCTGGCGGCCGAGTTCGCCGCACTGGCCTCCACCGCACGACTCACCGCCGAAGCCGGATTCAAGCGGTCCTGCTGACCCACCCGCACGAGGAGCACCATCCGTTGAACGCCATCGACGAGGCCAGACCGGAGACCACCGAGGCCGAGCCGCTCACCGCCGAACCACCGGCCGTCCCGCTGCTCAACCGGGCGGCGGCCGAACTGCTCGGCACCGCCGCCCTGGTGGCCGTCGTGGTCGGCTCCGGCATCCAGGCCACCGGGCTCACCCATGACGTCGGCCTCCAGTTGCTCGCCAACTCGCTGGCCACCGTCTTCGGCCTCGGCGTGCTGATCCTGCTCCTCGGCCCGGTCTCCGGTGCGCACTTCAACCCGGTGGTCACCCTCGCCGAGTGGTGGACCGGCCGCCGCGGCCCCGAGGCCCTGCGCCCGGCGGAGGTCGCCGCGTACTGCGCCGCCCAGACGGTCGGCGCGATCGCCGGAGCGGCCCTCGCGGACGCGATGTTCGGCCGGGCCCTGGTGACGTGGTCGACCCACGACCGCTCCGCCGGGCACCTGCTGCTCGGCGAGGTCGTCGCCACCGCCGGACTGGTCCTGCTGGTCTTCGGCCTCGGCCGGACCGGCCACCTCCGCTTCGCCCCCGCCGCGGTCGCCTCCTACATCGGCGCGGCGTACTGGTTCACCTCCTCCACCTCCTTCGCCAACCCCGCCGTCACCCTCGGCCGCGCCTTCACCGACACCTTCGCCGGCATCGCCCCGTCGTCGGTACCCGGCTTCATCGGCATGCAACTGATCGGCGGTGCACTGGGACTGGCCCTGGTCGCGCTGGTCTTCGACCACCGACGCCGCACGGCCGGGCAGAAGTGACCGCGGCCCGGCACGCCCAGGTCCTGGTGGTCGGCGCCGGCCAGGCCGGCCTCGCCGCGGGGTACCACCTGCGGCGCGCCGGGCTCGACTTCGCGATCCTGGACGCCAACCCGGCGCCCGGCGGCGCGTGGCAGCACTACTGGGACACCCTGCGGCTGTTCTCGCCCGCCGGCTACTCCTCCCTCCCCGGCCGCCCCATGCCGCAGCAGCCCGGCCAGGAGTACCCCGACGCCGCCCACGTCGTCGCGTACCTCACCGACTACGAGAAGCGCTACGACCTCCCCGTCCACCGCCCCGTCCGGGTCGAGGCGATCGCCCGCGACCTCGACGGCATCACCGTGACCACCGACGACGGCGACTGGCGCAGCCGGGCCCTGGTCCTGGCCACCGGGAACTGGGAGCGTCCCTTCATCCCGGCCGTACCCGGCCGAGCCGACTTCACGGGCCGTCAGCTCCACACCCACGAGTACCGCACCGCCGCCGACTTCACCGGACAGCGCGTCGTCGTGGTCGGCGGCGCCAACTCCGGTGCCCAGATCGCCGCCGACCTGCACTCCACCGCCGAGGTCCACTGGGTCACCCGGCGCCCGGCCCGCCACCTGCCCGACGAGATCGACGGCCGCGCCCTCTTCGACCTCGCCACCCGCCGCGTCCAGTCCGGCGGGCCCCACATCTCCGACCTCGGCGACATCGTCGCCGTCCCGCCCGTCCGCGCCGCCCGCGCCACCGGACTGACGGACCGTCCGATGTTCGACCGCCTCACCCCCACCGGCGCGGCCTGGGCCGACGGCACCACCTGGGACTGCGACACCGTCATCTGGTGCACCGGCTTCCGCCCCGACCTCCCCCCGATCGACCTCCCCCGCACCGACGGCCGCATCACCACCGACGGCACCCGCTCCACCGAGGACCCCCGCATCCACCTCCTCGGCTACGGCGACTGGACCGGCCCCGCCTCCGCCACCCTCATCGGCGTCGGCCGCACCGCCCGCACCGCGGTCGAGCAGCTGCGCGCCCAGCTCGGCTGACCGGCGCCCCGGGCGCCGCCACGGAGGACCACCGGCCTGCCGAAGGGCCGCACCACGCACGGGAGTCCGCCGTTCGGGCCCTGGTTCAGCCGACCATCGGACTGCGGCGCTCGACCAGCAGGACGTCCCGCCAGACGCCGTTGAGGCGGCCGATCCGTTCGCGGGTGCCGATGACCCGGAAGCCGGCCTTGGCGTGGACCGCGAGGCTGGCGGCGTTCTCCGGGAAGATGCCGGACTGGACGGTCCAGTTCCCGGCGGCCTCAGTGGACTCGGCCAACGCCCGCAGCAGCACCCCGCCCACGCCCCGGCCGCGCGCCTCGGGGTGGACGTAGACGGAGTGCTCGACCACCCCGGCGTACGCGCAGCGGTCGGACACCCGGCTCACCGCCACCCAGCCGAGGACCCGGCCGTCCTCGTCGAGGGCGACGAAGCGGTGCTCGGGGAGCTTGGCGGCGTCGAACCGGGCCCAGTCGGGGGCGGTGGTCTCGAAGGAGGAGTTCCCCTCGTCGAGACCGGCCTGGTAGATGGCGAGGACCTGCTCGGCGTGCTCGGCGCGCAGCGGGGCGACGTGCAAGGCGGCTCCTTCGGGGTGACGGCGGATCAGCTGTGCCGGTCGAGCATGGCCGACATCGAGGCGAGCACGGAAGGCTCGACGCGGTAGTAGACCCAGGTGCCGCGCCGTTCGCTGCTGAGCAGTCCGGCCTCGCGCAGCTTCTTGAGGTGGTGCGAGACGGTCGGCTGGGAGACCCCGACGTCCTGGATGTCGCAGACGCAGGCCTCGCCGCCCTCGTGGGAGGCGATCTTCGAGAACAGCCGCAGCCGCACCGGATCGGAGAGCGCCTTGAACATGGCGGCCATCCGCTCGGAGTCCGCCACCGACAGCTCCCCCGCGGTGATCGGCGGGCAGCAGGCCCCGCTCTCGGGCTCCAGTACGGTCAGCTCCAGATTCGACATGTGTCTATGTTGACACCTGTCGATACCCGGTGCCAACGTCGAGGACGTCACACATCGACGCCTGTCGAATCAACGAGCGGCAGCTGCCGCCCCATCAGGGAGACCGTCATGTCGTCCGAGAGCACCGGCCTGCCCGTCCTCGTCATCGGCGCGGGCCCCGCCAGCCTGGCCGCCGCCGCCCACCTCACCGAGCGCGGCCTGGACGTGGTCGTCGCCGAGGCCGGCCCCGCCGCGGCCACCGCGGTCCGCGCCTGGGGCCACGTCCGCCTCTTCTCCACCTGGTCCGAGCTCGTCGACCGGGCCGCGGCGCGGCTCCTCGCCCCGACCGGCTGGACCACCCCCGATCCCGCCACCTACCCCACCGGCGCCGACTGGGCCGAGCGCTACCTCCAGCCCCTCGCCGACGCCCTCGGCGACCGCGTCCGCTACGGCACCACCGTCACCGGGGTCGCCCGCGCCGGGCGTGACCGCGTCGTCGACTCCGGCCGCGCCGAACAGCCCTTCACCGTCCACCTCCAGTTCGCCGACGGCCGCCAGGAACGCCTCACCGCCCGGGCCGTCGTCGACGCCTCCGGCACCTGGTCCACCCCGGGCCCGGCCGGCGCCGACGGCCTGCCCGCCCTCGGCGAGCACGCCCACACCGCCCGGATCTCCTACCGCGTCCCCGACCTCGACGACCCGGCCCAGCAGGCCCGTCACGCCGGCAAGCGCACCGCCGTCATCGGCTCCGGCGCCTCCGCCTTCACCGCCCTCGCCCTGCTCGCCGACCTGGCCGCGGACGCCCCCGGCACCCACGCGACCTGGGTCCTGCGCCGCAGCATCGGCGCCGACACCTACGGCGGCGGCGAGGCCGACGGGCTGCCCGCGCGCGGCGCGCTCGGCCTGCGCGCCAAGGCCGCCGTCGACCACGGCCACGCCACCGCCCTCACCGGCTTCCGCACCGCCGCGATCGAACCGGACGGCGACCGACTGACGCTGGTCTCCGAGGACGGCCGCCGCAGCGAGCCCGTCGACGAGGTCGTCGTCCTCACCGGCCTGCGCCCCGACCTCTCCTTCCTCTCCGAGCTCCGCCTCGGCCTCGACCACCGCCTCCAGGCCCCGACCGCCCTGGCTCCGCTCATCGACCCCAACCAGCACTCCTGCGGCACCGTCCACCCGCACGGCGCGGCCGAGCTCACCCACCCCGAGGAGGGCGTCTTCCTGGTCGGCCAGAAGTCCTACGGCCGCGCCCCCACCTTCCTCGCCCTCACCGGCTACGAGCAGGTCCGCTCCGTCGCCGCCCACCTCGCCGGCGACCACGAGGCCGCCGCCCGCGTCGAGTTGACCCTCCCCGAGACCGGCGTCTGCGGCGGCGCCGGCGTCTTCGACCGGCCCGAAGCGGATCAGGCCGCCGCCGCGGGCTGCTGCTCCGCCCCGGCCGCACCCCGGCTCGTCACCTTCGGCACCGCCCCCACCCACCCCTGATCGGACCTCCGCCCGCAGGGTCGGGGCGCACCGGGCCGCCTTGGAGGCTCCCACAAGCCCTCGGCATCGCACCTTCCAGCCGATCAGTGGAAATGACAAGCATTTGCCAGGGGTTTCACGAACCCGCCCTCGCGGATGCAAGATGTCTGGAACATGCTCGCCGAGATCTGAGGAGCCGGAGATGGCAGCGGGTTCGGAGGAGGCGCAGAGGACCCGGCAGTGGCTGCGCCATCTGGAGGTCTTCGCGGGGCCGCTACCGGTGTTCGACCCGGCGCTCGCGCCGGCCGATCCGGTCCGGCTGTTCCTGGCCTGGCTGGAGGAGGCGGTGGCGGAGGGCGTGCGCGAGCCGCACGCGATGACGGTGTCCACCGTCGACGGGGCGGGTGCCCCGGACGCGCGGGTGCTGATCCTGAAGGGCGTGGACGCGGGCGGCTGGCAGTTCGCCGGGCACGCCTTCAGCCCGAAGGGCGAGCAGCTGGCCGGGCATCCGCGCGCGGCCCTGACCTTCTACTGGCCCGAGCAGGGCCGCCAGGTCCGGATCCGCGGCACCGTGACGCCCGGCACCGCGGCGGAGAACTCGGCCGACTTCCTGCGGCGCTCGCCCTCCGCCCGCGCCGAGGTCCTGATCGGCCGTCAGAGCCAGTACCTGCGCGACCCCGCCGAACGTGACGTGGAGGCGGAGAAGGCGGCCGCCCTGATCGCCCGGGATCCCTCCCTGGTCGATCCGGCCTGGACGCTCTACACCCTGGCCGCCGACCGGGTGGAGTTCTGGCAGGCCGCGCAGGACCGCGCGCACACCCGATTGCGCTACGAGCGGGGCGTCGAGGGCTGGGACCGGCTGCGGATCTGGTCGTGACGGGGGCCGACCGCGCCGCCACGCCCGTGCTCCCCGGCCCGGCCGCCCCGAACCGCTCCGCGGGCGCCGCCCACCGGCCGGACCCCCGGCTGGCGCGGTTCGTCGCCGAGGCGCTCGGCACCGCCCGGACGGTGCTCAACGTCGGTGCGGCCGCACGCGGCACCGGCCCGTCAGCTCCCGCCGCCCCCTCGCGACCGTCCCGAACGGTACCCTCCGTCGATACCGTGGCCGGAGAACTCCCCTTCCACGACGGCGAGTTCGACGCCGCCATGACGCTGCTCAACATCCACCTGTGGGACGACGTCCGGCTCAGCCTGCGCGAGATGCGCCGGGTCACCTGCGGCCCGGTCCTCGTCCTGACCCGTGACCCCGCCCGGGTCGGGGACTTCTGGCTGCACGAGTACGCGCCCGAGGTGGTCTCCGCCGAGGCCCGGCGGTACCCGCCGCTCGACGAGCTGACGGCCGCCCCGGGCGGCCGGTCCACGGTGCGGCCGGTGCCGATCCCGTTCGACTGCACGGACGGTCTGGACGAGGCCTGCTACGGCCGCCCGGAACTCCTGCTGGACCCCAACGCCCGCCGGGCCGACTGGACTTGGAGTTCCGTCGGCGACTCGGTCCGCGAGCGGTTCGACCGGACCCTCCGCGCCGACCTGGCCTCCGGGGCCTGGGACCGGCGCTTCGGCCACCTGCGCACCCGACCCCAGTACGAAGGGGCGCTCGTCCTCGTGCGCGCGACCCCGTGACCAGAACGGAAGACGGCACCGTGGGAACACCCGACCGGATGGACGAACAACTGCGGGCCCTCGGGCTCGTCGAGGCCCAGGCCAAGGCGGAACGGCTCTTCGCCGAGGTCGAGGGCCGCGGCCTGGTGACCCCCGGCCGGGGCGAGCGCGAAGTCAGCGACCTGATCCGGGACTTGGCGAACGAGATGTTCGGCACCACCAAGCACTGGCACAAGCGGATCGTCCGCTCCGGCCCGCACACCGTGTTCCCCTACCGGGAGAACCCGCCGGACCGGGTCATCGGCGAGGACGACATCGCCTTCGCCGACTTCGGCCCGATCTTCGAGGAGTACGAGGCCGACTTCGGCCGCACCTTCGTCTTCGGCGACGACCCCGACAAGCACCGCCTGCGCGACGACCTCTCCACCGTCTTCGCCGCCGGACGGACCGCCTTCCACGCCGCCCCCGACATCACCGGCGCGCAACTCCACGCCAGGGTGAGCCGGTTGGCCGCCGATCGCGGCTGGCTCCTCGGCGGCTGGCACGCCGGGCACCTGGTGGGCGAGTTCCCGCACGAGACCATCGACGGCGCCAAGGCCGAGTCCTACGTCACCCCCGACAACCACACCCCGCTCCGCCGCACCGACCGGTCCGGCTGGCGCTGCCACTGGATCCTGGAGGTCCACCTCGTCGACCCGTCCCACGGCTTCGGCGGCTTCCACGAGCAACTCCTCGACCTCGCCTGACACCGGCGCCCCGACGGCACGCCGAAGGCCCCGCTCCTGCTCGGGAGCGGGGCCCTCGGCCGCACGGGCGCGTACGTGTGCGTGCACATGCGTGCGCCGCCGTGCAGGTGGGGTCAGAGCGAGAGCGAGATCTCGGTCGACTTGATCAGCGCGACCACGGAGGTGCCGGCCGCCAGCCCGAGCGCCTCGACGGCGTCCTTGGTGATGGCAGCGGTCAGCTCGCCGCCCTGGACGTCCACCTTCACCGAGCCCATGGCGCCACCGGTGGCCACGTCGGTGACGGTGCCCGCGATCTGGTTGCGGATCGAGATGCCCGCGACCGGGGCGGTGGCCAGCGAGACCTCGGTGGACTTCACCAGGGCCTTCACGGCGGTGCCCTCGGCGATGCCGAGGTCCTTCACGGCGTCGGTGGTGATCGCCGCGGTGATGTCCTGACCGCCCGTCAGCCGGACCTTCACCGTGGACATGGCCTCGCCGGCCGTGACGGAGGTGACGGTGCCGGGGATCTGGTTGCGGATGCTCAGGCTCATGGAAGTACGCCTCACTCGGGTCGGTTGCGGATTCCGCGGCTTTCGGGCCGCCACCGGCCACGCTAATCGCGCCGCGCGGCGCACGCAGCGGGCCCCTCGCATCCGCCAGGACGGACAGCGGTTGCGCCTCGCATGTTCACCTGGGCAGAACATCACAACAATTCAGGCCGGCCGACACACCATTTCGGAGATTCGGACGGCCGCCTCGGTTCGGGCGTCTGATATGCCGATGTGCGACAGCATTGCAAATGCCCGGTTTTGCCCCCTCATGCGTCACACCTGCAGCACTGAACCGCGGGCCAGGCCGCACGCGTGCTCGGCGTCAGCCCCGACACGGCCCGCCGCTCGGCCGACGCCGGAAAGCTCGCCACCCGGCGCACCGCGCACCGCGCACCGCGCACCGGCGGACGACGCACCGGTCCACAGGTCAGTCCGCAACTCGTTCCCGGGCATCATCACCGCCGTCGAACTCGGCGACGTGGCGGCCCTGGTGGAATTCCGTGCCGACCCCACCGGCCGGTTCTCCCAGCCGACCCGCGAAGCGGTGGAGGAAATGGGGCTGGACGTGGGAATGCGGGCGACCGGCCGGGTGAAGTCCACCAGCGCCCACGTCGACCTCGCCTGAACACCGCGCCCACCGTCACGTGCCGTTCCGCTGCACCACCCCGAGGTGCTGACCTCCGCTCAGACCCCCGACCTGATCGCCGAGATCACCCTCGTCGAACTCTGAGCGCCAACCGGGCCGGCGCGGCCCGCGCGGGGCCGGTCACGCGGCGCGGCGCAGGTGGCGATGCCGGTGGTCCAGGACGTACGGGTGACTGTGGCCGAGGCCGCCCGGAGTGACGCGGGCGTCGGCGAGGTGCGGGTGGTCGGCGGGGAGTTCGGGGTGGAGGTGCTCGACCACGGCCAGGTCGCGGGCGGGCCAGAGGCGGGCGGCGGTGACGGCCGCGGCCAGGGCGATCACCGCGAGGGCGGTGGCGGTGACCGGGAGCCCGGCCGCCGCGGCCAGCCAGCCCGCGAGGGGGTAGGTGAGGAGCCAGCAGCCGTGCGAGAGGGAGAACTGGGCGGCGAAGGCGGCGGGCAGGTCCTCCTCGCTGACGGAGCGTCGGATGATCCGCCCGCCGGGGGTGAGGACGGCGGAGGTCGCAGCCCCGATGGCGGCCCAGGCGAGAAGGAGCCCGAGCCAGCTCGGTGTGCCCGCCGGGGTGGCCGTGACCACGACGACGCCCACCAGCACCGGGGCCAGGGCGAAGGCGGCGGGCAGCATCACGGCGCGGTCGGGGACGCGGCGCAGCAGGGCGGGCAGCGCGAGGGCGGTGAGGATGGAGCCGACACCGAAGGCGGCCAGGGCGATCGAGACGGCTGCGGCCGGGCGTTGGAAGTGGTCGCGGACGATGACCACGGTGTTGACGTAGACGACGGCACCGGCGGCGGCGACCGCCAGGTCGAGCGCGATCAGGGCCCGCAGGCGCGGGGTGCGCCAGAACAGGCGGGTGCCGTGGGTGGCCTTGGCGTAGACGCCGCCGTCGCGCTCGACGGGCACCGCCTTCGGCAGCACGGCCGAGACGACCAGGGCTGCGGAGGCGGCGAAGCCCAGGGCGGTGCCGGTGAACAGCCAGTTGTACGGGACCACGGTCAGCAGGAGCGCGGCGAGGGCGGGGCTGGCCAGGGACTCCAGGTCGTAGGCGAGCCGGGACATCGACAGGGCCTGGGTGTAGTCCCTCTCCTCCGGCAGCACCTGCGGGATGGTGGCCTGGAAGGTGGGGGTGAAGGCGGCGGAGGCGGTCTGCAGCAGGAAGACCATCAGGTAGACCTGCCAGACCTGGGTGACGAACGGCAGGGTCAGTGCGACGCCGGCCCGGATGAGGTCCATCGCCACCATCAGGGTCCGCCGGGGAATCCGGTCCGCGATCGCGCCGATCAGGGGGGCGACGGAGACGTAGGCGACCATCTTGATCGCCAGCGCCGTGCCCAGCACGGCCGACGCGTTGGAGCCCGCCAGGTCGTAGGCGAGCAGGCTCAGCGCGACGGTCGCCAGCCCCGTCCCCGCCAGGGCCACGACCTGGGCGGTGAACAGGCGGCGGTAGGTGCGGTTGCGCAGGACGGCGAGCATGCGGGCGGGCCCCTTCTGACGGCGGCACACCCTCAGAGTAGTGCACATGTGCGCATCCAGGCACGTATCAGATGGAGGGCACCCCCTCCGACCCCGGCCCGGCCGTCAGTCGTGCGAGGGCAGGGCGCCGATCTGGTGGTCGGCCGCGCTCAGCGCCTCGTCCACCAGGCGGCGCAGGTGGCCGTGGCGCAGCGAGTAGACCACCCGGCGGCCGTCCTTGCGGGTGGTGACCAGACCGGCCAGGCGGAGCTTGGCCAGGTGCTGGCTGACGGCGGGTCTGGCCGCGCCGCAGGCCTCGGTGAGGGTGGTGACGTCGGCCTCGCCGAGGCCGAGCTCACGGAGCAGGGCGAGGCGGGTGCGGTCGGCGAGCAGGGAGAGGATCGTCGCGGCGACGTCCAGGCGCTCGCCGTCGTCCCGCTGGTGCGACTCGTGTGCAGCTGCCGCTGAAGTGCCCGTGCTCATGCCGCTCATAGTAGGGCCGGACACTCTCCCGGCGGCCCGGCCGACCGGGGCGGGCCCACGCCTCCCGGCCACGCTTCAGACCCGCGCCCGCAGGGCCCTCGCGGTGCGCCGGGCGGCGAAGCCGGTGCCGGCGACGAACCGCATCAGCGGGCCGAAGGTGCCGGCCGCGGCCAGGCCGGAGAAGTGGAGCCCGTCGACCGAGGACCCGAAGTCCGGGCCGAGCCGGGGCGAGCCGGTGGGCAGCCGCTCGATGTCGCCGCGCAACGCCGGTTCCAGGAAGTCCAGGCGGCTCAGGTCCACCCGGTACCCGGTGGCGACCAGTACGTGGTCCGCCTCCAGCCGGGACTCGCAGGCGGTGAAGCCGAGCACCGCCTTCCCGTCGACGGCGCGGGCCTCGCTGACGGTGTGTCCGGTGACGACCGGGAACGCGTCCAGGACACGTTCGAGCAGCCACCAGGCTCCGGCCGGGCCCAGCACGGTGCGGACCTTGGCGGCCCGCACCGCGTCCGGCAGCAGCCGGAACGGGCCCGGGTTGGCGCAGTACGCCCGGAGGCGCCAGCCGGGCCCCAGTGCGGAGGCGGGCCTGAGCAGCCGCGCGCCGACCGCGCGCGAGCCGGGCCGGTTCGCCTCGGGCATCGTGCCGAAGACCAGTTCTCGGGTACGGGCGACCAGCACCGGGCGGGCCCCGCACTCGTGCAGCAGGGCCGCGCTCTCCAACGCCGACTGGCCGGCGCCGATCACGGCGACCGTCCGGCCCGCGAACACCCGCAGGTCACGGTGGTGGGCCGGATGGGAGGCGAGCCCCTGCTCGGCCAGCGGCCGGAAGAGGTCCGGGGTGTTGGCGAAGCACTGGACCCCGTTGGCCAGGACGACCTGACGGGCGGTCAACTCCGCCCCGCCGGACAGCACGAGGCGGAACGCGCCGCCCTCGCGGTGGACCGCGACCACGTCCTCGGGCTCGACGCCGGCCACCAACTCCCGTTGGAACCACTCCCCGTACGCGACGAACTCCTCCAGCGGGATCGGGTACAGGTCACCGACCGCCGCGCGTCCGTGCCGCATCCGGAAGTCGTTGAAGCCGTAGCCGCGGACCGACCCGATGTCCGAGGCCCGCGGGGTGGACTTCAGCCGCATCCCGGCCGGCATGTGCGAGCGCCAGCCGTCCATCGGCCGGCCGAACACCCGTGGTTCGATCCCCAGCAGGCGCAGGTGCGCCGCGAGGGCCAGACCGTACGGCCCGGCACCGATCACCACGATCGGCTCCGCCCTGCGGACCGTCACGGGACGTCGGGTGGCAAGAGCGCGGGACATCGCCGCACCTCCTCGGTGGAGACCCCCACATCGGCCCCGCCACAGCGACCGGCACCCGGCAGAGCCTCGACCCCCTGCTACCCCTGCTACCCCCGCACGCGCGTGCCGCACCCGGCCCCTCGGCAGCGCCGCAGCCCCTCGAACATCCCCCTAGAGGACAGCTTTGCACCATTTGCCCGATCCGCAAATCTCGGCCGCCCCGCACCCTTCCTCCGGTCGGTCCACGCAGGGGGTCGGCGCACCGAGGCGCCGGTGGCGTTCCGGACGTTCCGGCACGGCGGTACGACCACGGGTGCCCCCGTCCCCACCGGGAATCGGCGGGGACGGGGGCACCGGCACGGGTTGACGACGGGTCAGCCGAGGCGGTGGGCGTTCCAGACGTAGCCGCCGACCTTGGTGCCGCCGGCGACACCGGCGACGGTGTCGAAGCGGTAGTGCACGCCGTTGTAGACGCGGCTGATCGCGTTCTCGGCCGCGGCGGAGGAGAAGGAGCTGATGTGCCGGGTGACGCCACGCGCGTTCGGGTCGTCGGTGGTGCCCTCGTACGGCATCACGTCAGTGCCCCACCAGCCCTGCATGATCTGGGCCCAGGTCGCGCCGAAGGTGGAGTGACCGGACTGGTAGGCCGGGAACGACGGCGAGAAGTGGACGCCGTTGGCGTCCATGGACAGCGGCAGCCAGTTCGGGTCACCGATGGTGGCCGGGTTGTTGTCGGTGTCCGCGAGAGTGACGGCGGACTGCGGACGCCACAGGTCGAAGTCGGTGTCCCACTTGGCGTCCCAGGCGACGACCGCGGCGTCGGCCAGCGCGATGGACAGGGTGCCGAAGAGCTTGGCGGTGTAGAACGAGGACGCGTTCGGCTTGTACTTGTTGAGGATCACCAGGGTGTGGTCGTACTGCTGGCCGGTCGGCTTGTAGGTGCCGTTGGTGTCGTTGGCCCAGAAGCGGGCGATCTGGGTCTGGTCGGCGGTGCGGGTGGTGGAGTTCCAGGCACCCAGCGACTTCACCTCGTTGACCGCGTCCGCGTAGATGCTGGAGGGCAGCAGGGTCTCGGCGGTCTCGAACCCACCCGGCTTGGCCGGACGGAACATGTCACCGCGCTCGATCACCCACGGCTTGACGTGGCCCCAGTTCGGACCACCGGCCGCGGCACCCGCGGTGGTGGGCCGCCAGTGACCCGGCTTGTCGACCGGCACGTACGGAGTGGTGTCGGCGGAACCGTCGTTGGCACGGAAGTCGATCAGCGTCTGGGCGTTCTTGGTGCCCCAGTACTTGCCCAGCGCCACATCCGCGGCCGAACCCGAGGAGGTCAGGCTACGCGCGGCCTGCAGGTCGTCGTCCAGGTTCACCGTCGGGAAGGAGGCCTTGAGCGTGGTGTAGGCGGCGTAGTCGATCGCCGAGTCCAGCGCACCGTACTTGCGGCGCAGCTCCGGGGTGTAGGTCAGGTAGGGGTCGCCGACCTTGTAGATGGAGTTGACGGTGTCGTAGATCGCGATGTTCATCATCGCACCGGCCCGGGTGATCGGACCCGCGACGCCGCCCGCCTCACGAGTGGCCTGGAGCATCGCGCGCTCCCAGAACAGCACGTGGTCCGGACCGAGCTTCTTGGCGACCGCGTCCGGCACGGACTCGACCGAGTGGACCTTCTCGTCCGCACCGTCCACCTCCGCGACGGCCTGCGAGGGGACCATGACGGCAAGGGTGGCGATGGCGGCAAGGGTGACCAGAGCCTTGCGTCCGCCCGTGAAACTGACCTTCGGCATTCCGTTTCCTTTTCGATTTGACCTGTACATTTCGGAGCGTTGAGCGAGCCTTTCCGTGCTCACCGCCCGAGGTGAAAGCTATCTTCCGAAGCCGCTTTCGAAAGGGTTCGGCTTTCCGTACGGAGGCGTCCCAGTCAGGTCTGCACAAATGGACGCGAAGGCATCGGGAACGGAATGGCGGCGCATACGGCAATCGGAATTCCGGCCTCGACTTGCGGGGGCATGGAATTCCCCCATTGTTCACCCTGCGGATTTTCGCGCGCCCTTGTCCGCCCTGCCGCACCTCCTCCTGTGACCCAGGTCACGTGCGGGTGCTGTCAGGGATCGGACCGCTGCCCCGCTCAAGTCCCCGAGAGCCAAGCGAACCGACAGGAGCAGGACATGAAGCACCGCATCGTCGTTCTCGGCGCCGGGTATGCCGGGGCCTACGTGGCCGGGACCCTGGCCCGCCGCCTCTCCCCGGCGGACGCCGAGATCACCGTGGTCAACGCCGTGCCGGACTTCGTCCAGCGGCTGCGGCTCCACCAGCTCGCGGCCGGCCAGGAGATCGAGGCCCCGGAGCTCGCCGAGGTCTTCGCGGGCACCGGCGTACGACTGCGCCTGGCCCACGTCAGCGCCGTCCACCCCGGGCGCAGGGTCGTCGCGCTGGCCGGCGACGGCGGCGAGCTCGGCTACGACACGCTCGTCTACGCCCTGGGCAGCCACGCCGCCGACCGTGGGGTCCCCGGGGTGGCCGAGCACGCCTTCGGCGTCGCCACCCGCCCGGCGGCGCTGCGCCTGCGCGAGCACCTGGACCGCCTGGAGGAGGGACGCGAACGGAAGAACGTCCTGGTCGTCGGCGACGGACTGACCGGCATCGAGACCGCCACCGAGATCGCCGAGTCCCGGCCCGGGCTGTCGGTGACGCTGCTCGCCCGCGGTGAGCTGGGCGCGCAGCTCTCCGCCGGAGCCCGCGTCCACCTGCGCGAGGCCTGCGACCGGCTGGGCGTCACCGCCGTGGAGCACACCGGCGTCGAAGCCGTCGAAGCGACGCGGGTGCTGTGCGCCGACGGCACCGCACTGGCCTGCGACGCGACGGTGTGGACGGCCGGGTTCGCCGTCAGCCCCATCGCCGCCGCCGGCGGGCTGGAGGTCGACGAGGACGGCCGGATCGTCGTCGACCACACCATGCGCTCACGCTCGCACCCCGAGGTCTACGCGGTCGGCGACAGCGCCCGCGCCACCGGCGACAACGGCCTGCCGCTGCCGATGTCCTGCGCCTCGGCCGGGTACACCGGCATGCGAGCCACGGCCGCGATCGTGGGACGCCTGACCGGCCGCGAGATCGCGAACACCAAGCTGGAGTACCTGGGCAACCACATCAGCCTCGGGCGGCGGGACGGGATCCTGCAGCTGGTCGACGCCGGTGCGCGGGCCACGCCGAAGTACCTCGGCGGCCGCACGGCGGCACGGATCAAGGCGGGCATCCTCAGGTTGTCGCTGTGGACCACCTCGCACCCCACCTTCGGCCTGCCCCGGCGCCGCCACCGCCTGGCCGCCGCGCCGAGCCCGTCCCCGCGGAAGGGGACCGTCCGCCCCGCGAAGACGGTCGCGTGACCACGTCCCTAGGGTGACCCCGTGGACAGCACCCCCTCCGACGCCTTCGACACCAGCCGCTTCGAGGCCGGCCGCGACCGGCTGGCCTCGGTGGCCTACCGCATGCTGGGCTCCGCCGCCGATGCCCAGGACGTCGTGCAGGACGCGTACCTGCACTGGCAGGCCGCCGACCGCCGGCGGATCAAGGTGCCGGAGGCCTGGCTGACCAAGGTCGTCACCAACCTGTGCCTCGACCGGCTCCGCTCGGCCCAGGTGCGCCGCGAACGCTCCGTCGGGGCCTGGCTGCCCGAACCGCTCCTCGCCGGCGATCCGATGCTCGGCCCGGCCGACACCTTCGAACAGCGCGAATCGGTCTCCCTGGCCGTACTCACCCTCATGGAACGCCTCTCCCCCCTGGAGCGGGCGGTCTACGTCCTGCGCGAGGCGTTCTCCTACGGCCACGCCGAGATCGCCGGGATCCTCGAGGTCACCGAGTCCGCGAGCCAGCAGCACCTCCACCGGGCGCGGCAGCACCTCACCACCGCCCGCCGCAGCCGCGGTGAGGTCGACCCGGCGACCGCCCGCAGGATCGTCGAGGAGTTCCTCGCCGCGGCCTCCTCCGGTCGCACCGACCTCCTGGTGGCGATGCTCACCGGCGACGCGACGGCGGTCTCCGACTCCAACGCCGCCGGCCCGGCCACGACACTGCTGCGGTACGACACCCCGGAGCGGGTCGCCGCGATGGTGCGGGCCGGTTGGCGGCCCACCCCCGCGAAGCGGCGGCTGGCGGGCGGCACTCCCGCCATCCACTACGCACCCGTCAACGGGGATCCCGCCGTCCTCTTCGTGGTCGACGGCCGGATCATCGGCGTCGTGACGTTCGACGTCACCGACCGAGGAATCGCCACCGTGCGCGGCATCGGCGCCCCCACCCGCCTCGCCCGCCTCACCGAGACGTGGCAGCGTCTCGGGCCGGACACACCGCTCGTCGCCCGGTGGTGACCGGACCACGGCGGACGGGCGGCCCGACCGCAGGAACGCCGCGGCCCGCGCGCCGAGGAGAGCGGCGCGCGGGCCTTGGGCAAGTCCTCCGGATGAGGGCAGGGAGACCCGTCCGGTGCCACGGGATCAGCTGTCGGCGCGGACCACCGGCCAGTCGATGGCCACGTCACCGGCCTTGTTGAGGTAGTTGGTGAAGACGTTCAGCGCGACGTGGGCGATCACCTCGGCGACCTCACCGTCCGTCAGACCGGCCTCCTTGGCCGCCTTGACGTCGGTGTCCTCCACCCCGCCCTGGGTGCGCAGCACCGCGGCGGCGAAGGTGAGGGCGGCCTGCGCCCTGGCCTCGGTGGAGCGGCCGGAGCGCGCCTCGGTGGCCTCGTCACCGTCGATCTTGGCGATGTTGGTCGCGATGTAGGTGTGGGCCGACAGGCAGTAGTCGCAGCCGTTCTCCTGCGCGGTGAGCAGCGCGATCCGCTCGCCGATGGCCGCGCCGAGGGAGCCGCCACCCAGGGCGCCGGAGAAGCCGAGGTACGCCTTGAGCACCGCCGGGCTGTTGACCATGGCCTTGGTCATGTTCGGGGTGACCCCGAGCGCCTTCTGGACGCCGGCCAGCAGCTCGGCGGCCTCACCGGTGGCGTCCTCGGGCTGGATCAGGGGCAGACGGGACATGGAGGTACCTCTCTCAGATCAAGGCAACGGTTAAATGGGGCGGGAGAATCGTCCGACCCGCTCCGCCCCGGGCGGAGGCCCGGGGCGGAGCAACTCCCAACGCCCGATGACCGTACTGCCACGGAGAGATCGGCCAGCCCCCCGACGATGAAATGTGTCACGTCACATTTACGGAATTCCGCGATCCACATTGATGTGGTCATTCCGACTTATTTTCAGCCGAATGCGAGCGGCACAAGGGAAAATGAACGAGAGGTGAACGGAAAGAGTACGTGAAATCCGAGCAGCGTGTGGCGGCACGTCAGCGCACGCGACCGCGGGGCTTGAGCGGGACGGGCGGGAGCTCCGGGGCGGGCAGGCGGGCGCCGTCGTAGCCGTGGACCTCGCCGAAGAGCGCCGAACCCGCCGTCCACTCCGCGCGGGCCCGGGCGATCTCCTCGCCGGAGCGGGCGATGAAGTTCCACCACATATCACGCATGCAGCGGTTCTCCGCAGCTCAGGGGCTTGATCGACCATCCGGGGTCAGCAAAACGTCAGCAATGCGCCCGGGAGTGAGACCGAACGATGGCAACCACCCAACTCGTCCGCGGTATGGGGTCCTTCTTCAAGGAGTGCGAGCACCCCGAGTCCCGCTGGAGCAGGTGCCCCCACGAGTACAAGATCCGCTACCGCAACGCGGCGGGCAAGCAGACCGAGGAGGCCGGCTACACCACCCAGGACAAGGCGAAGGCCCGGCTCGCCGAGGTGTACCAGGCACGGAAGAACGCCCCGCAGAGCCAGCACAAGGCTGAGCGGATCCAGAAGTACGGCGTCATGCAGTTCGAGCCGTACGTTGTCGAGTGGAAGGCCGGCCAGCGCGACCTGAGCCCGGCCTCGGTACGACACCTCGACTCACTGCTGGAGCACCACCTCTTCCCCGCCTTCCGCAGCCGCCGGATGGGCACGTTCGACCACAAGGTCGTCGACGGGTTCATCCAGACCATGGAGCGCAACGGAGTTGGGCTCGCCACACAGGCCAACGCTTTCGACAAGCTGAGGGCGATCCTCCTCGACGCACACCGGCTCGGCCTGTACGACGAGAACCCCTTCGACGGGGTGAAGCCGCCCCAGTACAACCCGAAGCGCGCGGTCATCCCCTCACCCGCGCAGCTCCAGGAGATCCGCACCGCCGGCAACGACGCCTTCCTCCTCGTCGCCGACCTCATGAGCGGATGCGGCCTGCGCAACGGCGAGGCCTTCGCCGTCAACATCAACAACATCGTCGCCGATGACGTGTACCGCGTCACCGAGCAGGTCAACCAGACGCTCAAGGACTACGCACCGCTCAAGCACCGCGCGGCCGACGACTACCGGGACGTGCCGCTACCGGCCCGGACGAGGCAGACCATCGAGTGGTACGCGGACACCTACGGCACCGTGGACGGCTACCTCCTCCGACACCCTCGGGACGTCACCAAGCCGTTCCCGCACCACCACATCGACACCCAGTGGAAGCACATCAAGCGAACTGCGCATCTCGAAATTCCGGACGGCATGGTCATCTACAGCTTCCGGCACTTCTTCGCCTCGAACTGCCTCAGCAACAACCTGCCCATCACCGACGTCGCCGAATGGATGGGACACCGAAGCGTCGACATCACGTTCAAGACGTACCGTCACCTGATGCCCGGCTCGATCGGCCACGCCGCCCAGGTCATCAACCTGGGGCTCGCCGCATGAACAACGGGAGGGCCTGCCCCATGGGGCAGGCCCTCCCGCGACATCGCGAACGGCAGCTCAGCGAACTGCCACTTGCCGCTGCTTCGCCCACGACAGCACCTCGGAAACCTTGAACTGAAGCTTGGCGTTCCGTCCCTCCCCGAACTTGTGCGGAACGAGACCAGCCCGGGGCGCTTCCCGATAGACCCATGCGATCGTCCACACTCAACCGGGAGCGGGTGGCCATGAGCAACAGTGCCACCTTGCTGCTGCTACGCGACGGCGAGGGCGCAGAAGCGTCGGCGCGGCATTGCCTCGAGCTAATCGCCACCCGGAGCACCGGAGAGCGTCCTCTGGTCATCGCTCCACAAGCGAGTGCCGATCTCGCTGCCGCTCTGCTGATGCGAGACGAGCTGGACGGGGCGGCCGAGGCGCTCGGCTCCGTCTTGAGTCTGCCGCGAGAGTGGCGCGGCGCTGGCGTAGCAGGGCGAGTGAACTCCATCCGCGGCGAGCTGGTTTCATCCACCTTTCGCAACGCCCCGCTGGCGCGTGAACTGGTCGAGCAGATTGAGGATTTCACCTTGCTGTCCGCCCCGCAGATCTTGGGGTCGGCTCCTGTGAGGCTGTGCATCGACCCCGGGCCGCGCTAGCGCGGGCCCTCCAGGATCTGGCGCTCCTTCACCGGGTCAATCCCGTGCTTGGCCCACCGACGGTGGGGCACAGGGGTGTTGCCGTCGGTCAGCCACGACCATATGTCGGCGATGGTCTCCGCGAGAGGCCGGCTTCGGAAGCCGGCCTTGTCCGCCGAACCAGGGTCAATGTCGGAGACCCCTGGGGCGGCCCACCACAGTGGTAGTTCAGTCCACTGCTGCACCCCGGCGCTCAGCAGGACCTCATCTCGGACCCATTCCAGGTCACCCACTCCCCCTGTGACCTCCAGACAGGCCTGAAGAAGACCGCCCATCGAATCGCGACCGAGCGGCGAAGCCAAGTTGTGCACCTGGTAGTTGTCGCTCTCCACCTGGTCCAGTGCGAACTCCGCAACGTCTCGCACGTCCACTGCCTGGACTCCCTGGGACGGATCACCGGACGCAAGGATTCGCCCCCCTTGCTTGGCACGGTGCAACCACCACGGCAGTCGCCCGACGTACTCTCCCGGACCAAGGATGACACCGGGCCTGAGCAAGCTGGTCCGTTCTGGGCCGAAGGTCTCCACCACTGCGTACTCGGTGCCTGCCACCATAGTTCGGATTGACCCCCGCACCGTCCACCGGTAGGCGCTCAGACTCCGGTCCGGCGTCGATTGATGACGGCCATACCGCGGACTCGGTTGTGAGTGTCTCCAGCGGCCAACCCTCGTACACCGCCACGGTGGATAGGTATACGTACCGGCTAGCGGCCTGCTCCAACGCCCTTGCACTCGCCAGGACATCCCGTGGGAAGAGTTCTGACGCCGACGTATCGATGATCGCGTCCCACGGACCGCGCTCGGCCAACATCGCCAAGTCCTCGGGGCGCTCGCGGTCACCGTGAACAGCGTGCGCGCCGGCAACAGATCGACTCCGGGTGAAGGTCGTGACCTCCCAACCACGAGCGACCGCCCCAGTCACCACCGCCGGCCCCAAGAACCAGCCGCCACCGAGGAGAAGAATTCGCATGGGGATGATCCTGCCAGCTGTGAGCTGCTTCCGGGCCCTCCCACTCAGCCAGCTTTTCGCGCTCTGAAGTTCCCCCATGATCCTGGACACTCGTTCTCATGCTGCGAGGGTGTGTCGTTGTCGGGTCTCGTGTGGGGTGAGGTAACCCCAGGTGGGGTGTTTGCGTAGTCGTCGGCGGTTGTAGAAGGTCTCGACGTAGGCGAAGACGTCGGCGCGTGCGGTGGCCCTGTCGGGCCAGGTTCGGGTGCCGATCTCGGCTTTCAGCACTGCCCAGAAGCTCTCGGCCGCGGCTTTGTCGTAACACGAGCCGGTGCGTCCGGTGCTTGCTCGGATCCCCAATTCTGATGCCGTGGTGCGGAATTGGGTGGAGGTGTACTCGCTGCCGCGGTCGCTGTGCGCGATGCAGCCCGCTTCCAGGCGGCCTCGCGCGTGGGCCATGCGCAGGGCGTCGACGACCAGGTCGGCGCGGTGGTGGCTGGCCATCGCGTAGCCGACGACCTCGCGGGTGGCGAGGTCCAGCCAGCAGGCGAGGTAGAGCCAGCCCTCGCCGGTGGGCAGGTAGGTGATGTCGCCGACCAGGCGGGTTCCGGGCCGGGTGGCGGTGAGGTCACGGCCGATCAGGTCCGGTGCGGGGCAGGCCTGTTGGTCCGGGCGGGTCAGCGAGCGGCGCCGGCGGCGGCGGGTGATTCCCGCGATGCCGCGTTCGCGCATCAGCCGCTCGATCCGCTTGTGGTTCACCGCGTTTCCCTGGCGCCGGAGTTCGGCGTGCACGCGCGGCACGCCGTAGGCGCCCTTGGAGGCGAGGTGGACCACGGTGATCTCCTGGACGAGAGCGTCGTCGGCCCGCACGCGGGCCCGCCGTGCTTCCTGGCCGCCGGCCCAGGCGTAGTACGAGGAGCGGGGGGACGCCCAGGACGCGGCACAGCAGGGTGACCGGGTAGGAGGCCTTCTCCGCCGTGATGAACCGGTAGGCGTCGCTCACCGGTCGCTCTCCCGCGCGAAGAAGGCCATCGCTTTTTTCAGGACCTCGATGGTCTTCTGCTGTTCGAGGTTCTGCCGCCGCAGGCAGCGAAGCTCCTCACGTTCGGCACTGGTCAGATCGCCCGGACCACCGTCACCACGGTCGACCTGGTCCCGCTTGACCCAGCTCCGAAGGCCTTCGGGGCTGCCCCCCAAGTCCCTGGCCACCTCCGTGACCGTCTTGCTGGACGAGCGGGCCAGCCTCACGGCGTCCCGCTTGAACTCCTCCGAATACCGCTTGCCCTGCTTGTTGCTCACCTGGCTCTACTTCCTCTGGAACCTCACGTCCCAGTCTCCAGGTGTCCAGGTCCACGGGGAAGCTTCACTCTGCCCAGTGCTTACCGCTGGGCTTGGTCCGGTATGGCGGGCCTCCGACAGCGTCAACACCGGCACGGCCTCGACCAGCCGGCAGCGCCACTGCCCAACGTGGTCGCAGTGAGCGAGTCAAAGTCGGACCAGCGTGTAAGCGCCACTGAGCACGAAGACGCATCCGGTGACGGCGAGGAGCACGCCCGTCAGACGCTGAATGGCGGGCCGCACTGGTGGCGGCGATATCTGGCGAAGGAGGATAGGCAGCTGGGCTCTATCCGCTTCCTCGCGTGAGTGACGACAGGTCACCATGGCTCGGTAGTTGATGGCCCACAGGATTCCGAGTCCCATGGCAAGTAAGCCGAGCACCACGAGGGCCGCGACCTCGGCAAGGCCCGCAGATCCGTTCGACAGCTGTGCGTCGGCCGCAACCAACGCCATGTCGATCGTGATGGACATCGTCGGGCAACTCCCAGGCCGGAAAGTGAACTTGAACAGGTGCACCGCACGCGGAGCCGTCGGGTCTAGGAAGCGATTCCTGACCCGACGGCCGTTGTTCCGCGGCTGGAGATCACATCTCGCGATCCAGCCATGCCGCCACCGATGCCCATACGTGGCTCAGGTTCTCGGTGTGAAGCATCTCCAGGTGCCCGCACGTCAGGCGGGTCTCGGCGATCTCGCCAGAGACATAAGGCTTCCAGCGCTGGACGGTTGGCGTGTCCAGCGGACGGCCTTCAGCTGCCACCACCAGCAGGGCGTCGCCGTCGAACTGCCGGGGCTTGTGCTCGTCCTGGAGGGTGGCGTTGTTCCGGAAGACCCGGGCCAGGAGTTCGAGCTCCTCCTCCGAGATCGCGCCGAGGACGCGACCGGACTCGCGGCGGAGACGGTCCATCAGGTGGTTGAGGCCCGCTTCCTGGCTGGTACCGGCCGCTTCCTCGGACGGAACTGCGCCGTCCGCGTTCGGCTCGACGTCGTGGCCCGCCGGGTAAGCGTCGAGAATGACCAGGGCTCCAACCATCTCGCCGGCCACCTGCAGCTGCACGGCGATCTCCTGCGCCACGACACCACCGAACGACCACCCGAGCAGGTGGTACGGGCCGGACGGCTGAACGGCCCGGATCTGCCTCACGTAGTCCGCCGCCATGTCCGGGACGGAGCCAGCGAGTTCACCGGTCCCGTCGATGCCCCGGGCCTGCAGGCCGTAGAGCGGGATGTCCTTCGGCACGTACCGGGCCAGCGGCATGTAGGGCCAGCTGAGTCCGCCGCCGGGGTGCACGCAGAAGAACGGCGGGCGGTCGCCCTCGGTTCGGATCGGCAGCAGGACACCAAGTGCATCGTCGACGGAGGACAGGCTCATCCGTTCCATCAGCCCGCGCACCGTCGGCGCCGCCAGCACCGTCCGCACCGTGACCGAAACGCCCCGAGCGCGCAGCCGCTCGACCAGGGCGAGGGCCAACAGCGAGTGCCCGCCGAGCCGGAAGAAGTCGTCGTCCAGGCCCACACCGGGCAGACCAAGGACCTCGGCGAAGGCCTCGCACATCAGGCTCTGGAGAGCGCTGGCAGACTCCCCCTCGATGCTCTCTGCCACCCCGGTGACGTAGCCGGGCGCCGGCAGGGCCTGCCGGTCGACCTTGCCGTTGACGGTGATCGGAAGTCGGTCCGCCAACACCACGACTGCCGATGGCAGCAGGTAACGGGGCAGCCGCTCCTCGGCGAACCGGCGCACAGCGTCCGAGAGGGTGTCGGCATCGGTACCAGGCTGATCCGCGACCACGTAGGCCACCAGGCGCTTGTCACCCGGCACGTCCTCGCGCACCACCACTGCGGCCTGCCGGAGCGCCGGGTGGGCGTTGAGCACCGTCTGGATCTCGCCAGGTTCGATCCGGAAACCGCGAATCTTCACCTGGTCGTCGGCCCGGCCGGCGAACACCAGCTCGCCGTTCTCGTTCCAGCGGGCCTGGTCACCGGTGCGGTACATCCGTGCACCCGAGCCACCGAAGGGGCAAGCCACGAATCGCTCGGCAGTGAGACCGGGCCTGCCCACATAACCGCGGGCAAGGCCCGCCCCGGCCACGTACAGCTCGCCGACCACCCCGATCGGCACCGGACGCAGCATGGCATCGAGCACGAAGACCCGGGTGTTGAGCACCGGCGCGCCTATCGCCACCTCGGCGGCGCCGGGACGCCAGCGCCACAGGGTCGCATCGACCGTGGTCTCGGTCGGCCCGTAGGAGTTGAACATCGGACGGTCCTGGGCCCAGCTCGCCATCAACTCGGATGGGCACGCCTCGCCTGCCACGATCAGCACCGTCTCCGGAGCTATCGACCCCTCGGGCAGGGTTGCCAGAACGGCGGGCGGCAGGGTCGCATGGGTAACCTCCCGCTCGGCGAGAAGCCCGGTGAGGTCCTCGCCGAACCTCTGTCCGGCTTCCACCACCACCATCGCCGCCCCCAGCAGCAGAGACATGCACCACTCCCAGCCGAAGGTGTCGAAGCTCGCCGAAGCGAACTGCGCGACCCTGTCCCCCGGCCCCACGCCCAACCAGCGGGCGTGGCCCTCGATCATGCTGGAGACGCCGGCGTGCGAGACAGCGACACCCTTCGGCCGCCCAGTCGATCCCGAGGTGTAGATCACGTATGCCGGGTGGGTGAGCATCAGCGGCGCCAGCCGGTCCGCGTCGGCCAGGCCGGTCGGCGAGAGAGCGGCCAGATTGGCCACCGTCGCCGGCTCATCGATCACCAGGACGGGCGTGCTGGGCTGTTCCGGCAGCCTGGGCACGCAGTCCGCAGACGCTAGCACCGTCACCGCGCCCGAGTCGGCCAGCATGTACGCAATCCGCTCCACCGGGTACTCCGGATCGAGCGGCAGATAAGCCCCGCCGGCCTTCAGGACAGCGAGCAGCGCGACCATCAGCTCGGCGCCACGCTCCATGCAGACCGCCACCAGCGACTCCGGGCCCACCCCGCGGCCCACCAGCAGCCGAGCGAGCCGGTTGGCCCGGGCGTCCAGCTCAGCGTAGGAGATGTCACCCGAGTCCGTCAGGATCGCCGGTGCCTCCGGTGCCCGGTCGACGTGCGCGGCGAACAGCTCCGGCATGGTCAGGCTCGGGACGGTCGCCGCCGTGTCGTTCCACTCGGTGAGGACCTTCCGGGACGCGGCTGCGTCAAGGATGTCCACCGCGTTCAGCGGAAGGTCCGGACCGCCGGCCAGTGCCGTCTCCAGCGAGGGCACCAGGTTCTCGACCGCCGTGTTCAGCAGCAGACCAACCGCCTGGGCGTCTATCGGAGCAACGGCGTCCACCGTCAGCCCGAAGCCCTCGCCGACATCCTCGATCGACACCGACAGCGGGTAGTTGGTCCGCTCTTGGGTGAACACCGTTCGGATCTCGCCGACGGGCCGCTCGGCCGGGTCGTCCGTGGCAGCCCGGCCGACCCCAGGGCTAGCAGGGGCGCCACCCTCGCCACTGTGCCGGTAGTTGAAGATCGAGGTGAACAGCGGCGCCGTCCCGGACAGGCCACTGGCCTGTTGGGCGATCGCCAGTGGGGCGTGCTCGTGGACGAGCAGTTCGGCCAGCTGACGGCGCACCCCGCCCAGCGCCTCCAGCACCCCGGTGCCGTCGATCCGGACCCGGACCGGCAGCGTGTTGATGAAAAGGCCCGCAACGCGGTCCGAGCCGGCGCCGGCGTTCATCCGCCCGAACAGCACCGTGCCGAAGACCACGTCGTCCCGCCCGGCCAGCGTCGCCAGAACGCGCGCCCAGGCGAGGTGCAGCACCGTCGCCGGGCTGACGCCCACAGCCCGGGCCACCCGGCGCACGCGGGCAGACAGCTCCTCCGTGAGCCACACCGATTCCCGGACCGTACCGGTGCCGTCGCCGTAGACGTCCAGTAGCCCGTACGGCGCGGTGGTCTCGGTGACATCCCCCAACAGCCCCGCGAAGTACCGCTCGTGCTCCTCACGAGAGATCCCGAGCCGGGCCTGCGCCACGAAATCACGGAACGGCAGCGGCGCCGGCAGCTGGTCCCCACGACCCTCCAAGAACGCCCGGACCTCGGCCATCACCACGTCCATACCGGTGTGATCCATCACCAGGTGATGCATCCTCACCAACGCGGTCCAGCCCGGACCGTCCTGGTCCGCGGCGATGTGAACATCCAGCAACGGCGCCCGGCCAAGATCCATCGACGAACCGACACCCGCCAGCAACTCCTCCACCGGATCCAGACCGGCCGCACCCAGCACGACCTCCGTCACCGGCAGGCCCGCCCGACGCCACACCACCTGAACAGGCTCCGGCAACTGCTCCCACACAATCGCCGTGCGGTAGATGTCATGCCGATCCACCACCCGCTGCAAAGCCCCCAGGAAACCATCCAACGTCCGCCGCGAATCGAAACGCATGACCCGCGGCGCGACATACGCGTCCTCCCCGCCAGCGGCCATCACGTGATGGAACAGCAAGCCCTCCTGCAGCGGCGCCAGCGGATACACATCAGCCACATTGGCCGCACCGCCCTCCACGGTGGCGACGATCCGCCCGACCTCCTCGGCCGACAACTCGACCAACGGCAGCATGTCCGGGGTAATGACCTGCGCACCCTCAGGAATCAAGTTCGGCGGCACCACGACGGCCTCGACACCCGCCACCGCAGCCAGCCCAGCCGGAGTCGGCGACTGGAACAGAGCCCGCACCGAGACAGCCACGCCACGCGAACGCAACCACTCAACCAGACGCACCGCAAGCAGCGAATGCCCGCCAAGCGCGAAGAAGTCGTCATCCACACCAACCGACGCCAGGCCCAACACCTCAGCGAAGCCCGCGCACAGCACCTCCTCACGCACACTGGACGGGCCACGACCACCCGCGCCCAACGCCACCGCGTAATCCGGAGCCGGCAACGCCTTGCGATCCAGCTTCCCGTTCACCGTCAACGGCAGGACATCCAGCACCACCACCGCCGCGGGCACCATGTACTCCGGCAACCTGTCAGCAACGAACTCCCGTACCTCGGACGGAAGAAGAGCCTCACCAGCCGCAACCACATACGCGACCAGGCGCTTGTCGCCCGGCAGGTCCTCCCGGACCACGACCGCGACCTGCGCCACCCCCGGATGCTCGGCGACGACCGCCTGAACCTCACCCAACTCGATCCGGAAACCCCGGATCTTCACCTGCTCA